>CALSAU010000078.1:0-8050 GCA_943372985.1 Polaromonas sp. YR568
CTCTGGCATGGATGTGCTGGAGCAGTTGCACAAGGCGATCGTGCTGCGTGGGGGACGCCTGCTGCTGGCCGGGCTCAATGCCCAGCCGCGTGAGGTGATGGAGCAGGCCGGGTTTCTGGAGAAGGTCGAGTTGCTGTGAGCACCTGATACGGACCTAGCGGCTACCGCCACTGCCCGGAGGAAAGAGGCTCTGCTCCTCGACCATGGTGGTGCGGACCACCTTCAGATCGGTATCAAAGATCGCGGTGAACACCCACGGCACGTTGGGCGGCACCAGATAGCGCCAGTCGTAATGGGTTTCCTGCTTGAGCGCATAGGGCGTGATCTTCATCGGCTTGCCCAGCATCTTGCGCACCTGCTCCATCGACATGCCGGGCAGCACCCGCTCAAAGTTCTGCTGCGTGAGCACCTGGCGCAGCGCCGTCATCCGCCCGTCGGCACCCACGGTGATCATGTAATTGACCATGCCCTGCGGCTGGCGGTTGTACTCCAGCGTTCGCGCACCGGGGGCTGCAGCCGCTCCCGGAAAGGGCAGGCTGGCCATATCGGCAGCGGTCCAGACCTTTTCAGGCTCGCCAAAGCGCGCACGCACATCGGCTTCGGTAGACACCCCCTCTTCCAGCTCCGCAATGCGCTGCTGGTCGCAGCCGACCAGACCCAGAATGAAAGACAGCAGACCCATAGCGAGAAACGTCCTGATGAGAATTTGGGGGCAGGTGGTCTTCCAAGGCTTGGGCATCGCCTTTGGCAGATGCGCAACGGCCCCGGCAGGAAGCCACCAGGATGGCAACGAATATCGCAACAAAGGCCGCACAGGCACTCCCCGGTAAAATCATGCAACTACACGCACTGAACAGTTTAGCCCCATGCCTTTCTTCCGCCGCCCCGATTACACGTCAGACACCACACAGTTCATTGAGCAGCTCAAGGCCCAAAAGCCCACGCTGGAGGCCGAGCAGCGCGCTGGCCGTGCCCTGCTCTGGGACAAGAACCTGAACCGCGGCGACCAGGCCGAGTACGCGCAGGCCCGCGTGCCCCAGAAGCCTTACGTCTACGGCACCAGCGGCCACGACAACGCGAAGTAAACCTTCCCGCGAAGCCTCTCAGCGCCTGCCGGTCGACCCATGTCACAAACACCCCTGCCCTCTTCGCTGGATGTGCTGCCGGCTGCTGGCGAGCTGGCGCTGACGGACGCGACAGCGCCTGTCATGCCGCCCGACATGCCGGTGGTGATTGATCAGGTGGCACTGGCGCGGCTCTACGGCGAGCCGCTGTTTGCGATGCCGCACGACCTGTACATCCCGCCAGACGCCCTCAAGGTGTTTCTGGAGGCATTTGAAGGTCCGCTCGACTTACTGCTTTACCTGATCCGCAAGCAGAACTTCAACATCCTCGATATCCCGATGGCCGCGGTCACGCGCCAGTACCTGGCTTACGTGGAGGAGATTCGCGCCACCAACCTAGAGCTGGCCGCCGAGTACCTGCTGATGGCCGCGATGCTGATTGAGATCAAGTCGCGCATGCTGCTGCCACCCAAAAAGACGGCAGAAGGCCAGGAGCCCGAGGACCCGCGCGCCGAGCTGGTGCGCCGACTGCTGGAGTACGAGCAGATCAAACTGGCCGCGCACAAACTCAACGAAGTACCGCAGTTCGGCCGCGACTTCCTGCGCGCGCAGGTGTCTGTCGAGCAGTCGCTGCAGCCGCTCTTTCCCGACGTGAACGTGGTGGACCTGCAGGAAGCCTGGCGCGACATCGTCAAGCGCGCACGACTTGTTCAGCACCACGTCATCAGCCGCGAAGAACTCTCGGTGCGCGAACATATGAGCATCGTGCTGCGCAAGCTGCAGGGACGCACCTTTCTTGAGTTCGAAGACCTGTTCGACGCCCGGCGCGGCATGCCTGTGCTGGTGGTGACCTTCATTGCCTTGCTTGAACTCTCCAAAGAAGGCCTGCTCGAAGTCACGCAGGCCGAGGCGTTTGCGCCCATCTATGTGCGGCTGGCTTACACGCCGGCCTAGGCAGCGCCCGTGTGGGGTTGAAGGCGGCCCGTAACGCAAGTTGTTGTCATGCGGGCGGTGAACGCAAGCATCCGGTCGATAGGCTGAAGGGCCTGCGCCGCCAGCGCGGCACCCACATGGACCTCACCCGCATCGGTGTGCAGCACCTGCGCCGCACCGGCCAGGCTGTTCATGGCCATCCACGGCCACTGTGCGCAGCTCTTGCAGGTGGCGCTGTTGCCGGCTGTCAGCGCTTCGATGAATGTACTGTAGGTCCGGGTGCACGTAGTAGTGCGACACCATGACGGCGTTGCGTTCCCTCAGCAGGTGCCGGATGCGCTCTTTCAGCAAGGCCCGCTCGGCCTGCGAGGGCTCGGCGGGCACCCGGTCCCATGCGCGCCGCGTACTGCAGATCGCCGCACCTGCAGCGCCAGACGCATCGGGTTGTTCGTAGTCCACGCGAATGGTCGACGTGACCGCGGACACGACAGCGCTCATGCAGGCACCGCGCTGACCGCACCGAAGCGCATCGAGAAATCCACCGCCTTCACATCCTTGGTCAGGGTACCAATCGAGATGCGGTCTACGCCGGTGTCGGCCAGCGCACGCAAACCGTCCAGCGTCACGCCACCGGAGATTTCCAGAATGGCGCGGCCGCGGTTGATGCGCACCGCTTCTTTCAGCTCAACCAGCGACATGTTGTCGAGCAGCACCATGCGGGCGCCAGCATCCAGCGCCTGAACCAGCTCATCGAGGGTCTCGACTTCAATCTCGACAAAGTCCGCACGGGCAGCAACGTCGGCAGCGCGGGCCAGCACCTGGGCGATACCGCCGGCAGCGGCGATGTGGTTTTCCTTGATGAGCACCGCGTCGTAAAGGCCCACGCGGTGGTTGGTGCCACCGCCGGCGACGACGGCGTACTTCTGCGCCAACCGCAGTCCTGGCACCGTCTTGCGCGTGTCGACGATCACGGCACGTGTACCGCGCACCTGCTCGACATAGGTCGCTGTCTTGGTGGCCACGCCGCTGAGCAACTGCAGGAAATTGAGCGCGGTACGTTCGGCCGTCAGCAGCGCCTGCGCCTGGCCATGCACTTCGAATACCACCTGACCGGCGTGGCAGCGCTGTCCGTCCAGCACCCGCCAGACCAGTCGGGCCCGCGGATCGAGCTGCCGCACGGTTGCCTCGACCCACGCACTGCCGCACAGCACGGCGGCCTCACGCGCCACCACCTGCGCGCCGGCCTGGCAGGCCGGATCGATCAGTCCCGACGTCAAATCGCCCTCGCCCACGTCTTCTGCCAGGGCGCGCCTCGCATCGGCACGGGCCAGCACGCCCAGGGCGTCCACCGAGAAATCAAATGACTTTTTCATAAGTAATCTAAGAAAATTCGAACATCTACCCTGCACTAAACTATCAAATGACGCCGAAATTTGTCGCAAATGTTACAGCGGCGGCAAGCAGCGCCCTAAAGTCGCGCCATCATCGCGCCACCTCGACGGGCCTCCCGCCCGTCTCTTTGTTGCACTCCACACCGCGCCCGCCATGTTCCGTACCCTGCTCAAATCCAAGATCCACCGCGCTGCCGTGACACATTGCGAACTTCATTACGAAGGCTCCTGCGCGATTGACGAGGACCTGCTGGACGCCGCCAACATCGCCGAAAACGAACAGGTGCACATCTGGAACATCAACAACGGCGAGCGTTTCATCACCTACGCCATACGCGCTGAACGCGGCAGCCGCATCATCTCGGTCAATGGCTCTGCCGCACGCCGCGCGGCGGTGGGCGATCTCGTCATCATTGCGGCGTTCGCCCAGGTCCATGAGGACCACCTGGCAGGCTTCAGCCCGAAGCTGGTGTTCGTCACGCCCGACAACTGCATCCATGAACAGCGCTCGTCAGTGCCGGTGCAGCAACCCTGAGGCTGGTACCCGGCCCCACTGACCCCGCCTGAAGCCCATGATCCGCAACAACGCCGCCCTGACCGGGCGCAGCCTGCGTCATGTGTGGCACCCCTGCACCCAGATGAAGCTGCACGAGTCGCAGCCCCCGGTGCCGATTGCGCGCGCCGAAGGCGTCTGGCTGTATGACTTCGACGGCCAGCGCTATCTGGACGGCATCAGTTCCTGGTGGGTCAACCTGTTCGGCCACGGGCACCCACATATCAAGGCCGCGCTGCGTGACCAGCTGGAGCGGCTGGACCACGTGATGCTGGCGGGCTTCACGCACGAGCCGGTGGTGCAGCTCTCGGAGCGGCTGGGCGCGCTGACCGGGCTGGGCCATGCCTTCTATGGCAGCGACGGCGCCAGCGCCACCGAGATTGCATTGAAGATGAGCGCCCATTACTGGCGCAACAAAGGCCACCCCGGGAAATGTCGCTTCATCGGTCTGGCGGGTGGCTACCACGGCGAAACCGTGGGTGCACTGGCCGTGACCGACATCGCGCTGTTCCGCGAAGCCTACGCACCGCTGGTGCGGCTGGCAGCCACCGTGCCCAGCCCCGACGCACGCGGGGCGCAGCCCGGCGAGAGTGCCGCCGACGTGGCACGTCACGCCACCCAGGGTCTGGCGCACTGGCTGGCCGAACACCACGCGCAGACCGCTGCGCTGATTTTGGAGCCCATGGTGCAGTGCGCCGCCGGCATGGCCATGCACGACGCCGCCTACCTGCGCGAGGCCCGCGCACTGTGTGATCGTTACCAGGTGCACCTGATTGCCGACGAGATTGCCACTGGCTTTGGCCGCACAGGCACGATGTTCGCGCACCAGCAGGCGGGCATCCGGCCGGACTTCATTTGCCTGTCCAAAGGACTCACCGGCGGCACCTTGCCCCTGTCGGCTGTGCTCACCACTGACACTGTGTACGAAGCGTTTTACGACGACGATACCGCTCGCGGCTTTCTGCACTCGCATTCCTACACCGGCAATCCGCTGGCCTGCCGCGCTGCGCTGGCCACGCTGGGGCTGTTTAAGCAGACCGATGTGCTGGCCCGCAACGCAGCGCTGGGCGTGGCGATGGACCATGCCTTCGAACCGCTCACGCAACATCCCGCCATCCGCCACGCGCGCCGGCTGGGCATGATCTGGGCTTGGGACGTAGAAGCCGGTCCCAGCGCCCTGCCGCATTTCGCGCGGCGCTACGCACAGCACGCGATGCAACACGGCGTGCTGCTGCGCCCGATAGGCCGCACCATATACGCCATGCCGCCCTATGTGATGGACGACGCGGCGATCCGGCACCTGGCGCACGGCGCCCTGGCAGCACTGCAGGTCACGCTGGGTGAGGAGGCGTAGCTCATGGCTGAATCGATACGCGGAGGCCATTCGGTGTTTGTGACCGGCACAGACACCGGTGTCGGCAAGACGCTGATCAGCGCAGCACTGCTGCATGCGCTGGCGGCCCGTCACCTGCGCGTGGTCGGCATGAAGCCGGTGGCGGCTGGCACACAAACAGTGAACGGCGTGGAGGCCAACGATGATGTGATCGCACTGCGCGCGGCATCCACCCTTCGCGTACCGCCCGAGTTGGACAACCCGGTGCTGCTGCCCGACCCGGTCTCCCCACACATCGCGGCGGCCCGTGCCGGTGTGCCGATTGACATCAACCGCCTGGTCGCCTGCTACCGCCAGCTGGCGCAACTGGCCGATGCGGTGGTGGTGGAAGGTGCGGGCGGCTTTCATGTGCCGCTGTCGGCCGCCGAAACAGGCGCCGACCTCGCGCAGGCGCTGGGCCTGCCGGTGGTGCTGGTGGTCGGCCTGCGCCTGGGCTGCCTGAACCACGCGCTGCTGACAGCCGAGGCGATTCGCGCACGCGGCCTCACGCTCGCCGGCTGGGTGGCCAATCACATCGACCCGGCCATGCTGGCGCAGAACGACAACCTGGCCTTTTTGCGCACACGGCTGCAGGCGCCGCTGCTGGCCACAGTGCCGTGGCAGCCCGCCCCGGATGCACGCGCCATCACCTTTGACCTGCCCGCTCCATGGCCATGAACGAATCCTGGCTCGATGAATTCCCGGCGCACCTGGCCGATCTGGACCGTGGCCAACTGCGGCGCCAGCGACGCGTCGTCACACCGGGCGATGGGGCAGCGCTGGTAGTGGACGGCCAGCACCTGCTGGCTTTTTGCAGCAACGACTACCTGGGCCTGGCACGGCACCCGGCACTGGTGGCGGCGGCCTGCGCGAGCGCTCAGGCGTATGGTGTGGGCGGGGGCGCCTCGCCGCGGGTGCGCGGCCACAGCGCCGCCAACGACGCGCTGGAGCAGGCGCTGGCCGACTTTGTAGGCCTGCCTCGCGCCCTTTACTTCTACGCGGGCTATGCCACCAACATGGGCATCGTGCCAGCGCTGGTCGACGCAGGCGACGCGATTTTCTCGGACGCACTCAACCACGCCTGCCTGATTGATGGCGCGCGGCTGTCACGCGCGCAGATCCACCGCTACGCGCATGCCGACCTCTGCGCACTCGCACAAGCACTCGCAAGCAGCACGGCACCGCGCAAGCTGGTCATGAGCGACGCGGTCTTCAGCATGGACGGCGACACTGCCGACATCCCGGCGCTGCTCGCCCTTTGCGAGCAGCATGACGCCTTGCTGCTGCTCGACGACGCCCATGGCTTTGGCGTGCGGGGCCCTCAGGGGCAAGGCGGCCGGTGTGGCGGGCGCCTTTGTGGCGGGCAGCGCGCCGCTGGTGGAATGGCTGCTGCAGAAGACCCGCAGCTATATTTTTGCCACCGCCGCACCGGCCCTGCTGGCCAGTGCGCTGTGCGCCAGCCTCAAGGTGATGGCGCAGGACGAATGGCGCCGCACCCATCTGCAAAAGCTGATTGCGCGCTTGCGCACCGGTTTGGCCACAGGCCTCTGCCAAAGCCACTGGAAACTGCTGCCGTCCAATACCGCCATACAGCCACTGTTGATTGGCGGCAACGACGAGGCTCTGGCGGTGATGGAAGGCCTGCGCCTGCGCGGCCTGTGGGTGCCCGCGATCCGGCCGCCGACCGTGCCGGAAGGCACCGCCCGGCTGCGCATTGCGCTGTCGGCCGCACACCATGAAGCCGATGTGGATCGTCTGGTGCAAGCCCTGACGGCACTGGCTACACAGACGCCATGATCATGAAGATCGCGCCTGAAAACCGTCCAAGTAAACCGCATCAGATAGACTCTGAAAACGCATTCCAAGGAAGAAAAATGTCCTACATCATTGAGCAACCCGTCACCCTGCACCGCCCTCAGCCCGCCACGAAAAAAACAGGGGCTGAACGCTGGAGCGTGGATGCGATCGAGGCGCTGTTCAACCTGCCGTTTCCGGAGTTGATGCACCGCGCGCAGACCGTCCACCGTGCGCATTTCGACCCCAACCAGGTCGAGTTCGCAACGCTGCTTTCGGTCAAGACCGGCGGCTGCCCGGAAGACTGCAGCTACTGCCCGCAAGCCGCGCGCTACGACACGGGCGTCGAAGCCAGCAAGCTGATGGAACCAGAAGAAGTACTGGCCGCTGCACAGCGCGCACAGGCCGCAGGCGCCACCCGTTTCTGCATGGGCGCGGCATGGCGTTCGCCCAAGGACCGCGACATTGAAAAGGTGGCCGAGCTGGTACGTACCGTGAAGGCGCTGGGTCTGGAAACCTGCGCCACGCTGGGCATGCTGGAAGACGGTCATGCCGAAACCCTGCAAAGCGCCGGGCTCGATTACTACAACCATAACCTCGACAGCGCGCCCGATTTTTACGGCGCCATCATCACTACGCGCGACTACCAGGACCGACTGGACACCCTGGCGCGGGTGCGCGGCGCCGGCGTGAAGGTCTGCTGCGGCGGCATTGTCGGCATGGGCGAAACGCGACGCCAGCGCGCCGGTCTGGTGGCCGAGCTGGCCAACCTGGAGCCTTACCCGGAATCAGTGCCCATCAATCACCTGGTCAAGGTCGAAGGCACACCGCTGGCCGACCAGCAGGACCTGGACCCGCTGGAATTTGTGCGCACCATCGCGGTGGCGCGCATCACCATGCCGACGGCACGCGTGCGCCTGTCGGCTGGCCGCCAGCAGATGGG
>CALSAU010000079.1:0-7886 GCA_943372985.1 Polaromonas sp. YR568
ACCGTCGTTGTGCTGGGCAAGACCGGCCGCAACTTCGCTGCCGGCATGAGCGGTGGCGTGGCGTTTGTGTACGACGAAGACGGCCTGTTCGCCACCCGTTGCAACACCGCCATGGTGTCGCTCGACAAGGTGGTGACCACCTCAGAACAGCACACCCACGACAAAGCCGACTGGCATGCCGGCGAGAGCGATGAGGAAATGCTCAAGCGCCTGCTGCAGGACCACAACCGCTGGACTGGCAGCAAGCGTGCCCGTGAGTTGCTCGACAACTGGAGCGAGTCGCGACTGAAGTTCGTGAAGGTGTTCCCCAACGAGTACAAGCGTGCCCTGCTGGAGCGCAAGGAGCGTCGCCTGGAAGCGGCGACCGAGACCACTCGCGCCCAGGTCGCGACCAACCAGAGTGAAGCCGTCGCTGCCAAATAAGGCAGTCTGAACGTACGCACACATCACAGAATCGACAGGACTGCATCATGGGAAAAATCACCGGCTTCATGGAGTACGAGCGCATCGAGGAGGGCTACAAGCCCGTGCCGGAGCGCCTGAAGAACTACAAGGAATTCGTCATCGGGCTGAACGACGCGCAGGCCAACAAGCAGGCTGCCCGCTGCATGGACTGCGGTACGCCGTTTTGTAACAACGGCTGCCCGGTCAACAACATCATTCCGGACTTCAACGACATGGTGTTCCGTGCGGACTGGAAAAATGCCATCGACACGCTGCACAGCACCAACAACTTTCCGGAGTTCACCGGCCGCATCTGCCCGGCGCCCTGCGAGGCTGCCTGCACGCTGAACGTGAATGACGACGCGGTGGGCATCAAGTCCATCGAGCACGCCATCATCGACCGTGCATGGTCCGAGGGTTGGGTCAAACCCGTGATGCCCAAGCACAAGACGGGCAAGAAGGTCGCCGTCGTCGGTTCCGGCCCAGCCGGCCTGGCCGCGGCTCAGCAACTGGCGCGTGCCGGCCACTCGGTCACTGTGTTCGAGAAGAATGACCGTGTGGGCGGCCTGCTGCGCTACGGCATTCCCGACTTCAAGATGGAGAAGGTGCACATCGACCGCCGCGTCGAGCAGATGCAGGCCGAAGGCGTGGTCTTCCGCACCGGCGTGATGGTGGGCAGCCTGCCCAAGGATTCCAAGGTCACCAACTGGGCCAAGGAAACCATCACCCCCGAGCAGCTGCAGAAAGAGTTTGACGCCGTGATGCTGGCCGGCGGTGCCGAGCAGTCGCGCGACTTGCCAGTGCCCGGCCGCGAGCTCGATGGTGTGCATTTCGCGATGGAGTTCCTGCCGCAGCAGAACAAGGTCAACGCGGGCGACAAGGTCAAAGGCCAGCTGCGCGCCGACGGCAAGCACGTCATCGTCATCGGTGGTGGCGACACCGGCTCCGACTGCGTGGGCACCAGCAACCGCCATGGCGCGGCCAGCGTGACCCAGTTCGAGCTGATGCCCCAGCCACCCGAAGAGGAAAACCGCCCGCTGACCTGGCCTTACTGGCCGATCAAGCTGCGCACCTCGTCGTCGCATGAAGAGGGTTGCGAGCGCGAGTTCGCCATTTCGACGAAAGAGCTGATCGGTGAGAAGGGCAAAGTCACCGGCCTGAAGACGGTTCGCGTCGAGTGGAAAGACGGCAAGATGGCCGAAGTTCCCGGCTCCGAGCAGATCCTCAAGGCCGATCTGGTGCTGCTGGCCATGGGTTTTGTCTCGCCGGTGGCGTCCATCCTGGATGCTTTTGGCATCGAGAAAGACGGCCGCGGCAATGCCAAAGCCAGCACCGAGTTCACCGGCGGCTATGCGACCAACGTGCCCAAGGTGTTTGCGGCAGGCGATATTCGCCGCGGCCAGAGCCTGGTGGTGTGGGCGATTCGCGAAGGCCGCCAGGCTGCGCGCGCTGTCGACGAATTCCTGATGGGCTACAGCGACTTGCCTCGCTAAGCTCCACTGGGCGGGAGGCGGTGAATAATTCCCTGCCCGGCCTGCCCGGCCTGCCCGGCCTGCCCGGCCTGCCGGGGTGAATGGGGTCATGGGCAGTACTGAGTGCGTATCCACCGGCGTGGTGCATACCTTCCGAGGAAGATCACTGACGGGAAGCGTCTGAACAGGTGTTTTTGGGGTCGTTGGCCGTGACCACCAACACTTGGGCAGCGCTTGCGTCCGCCTGACGCAGCGGCCATGGATGGGCAACCGGTGGGCAGCAAAGCCCGTATCATCAGGGCTTTCGCAGCGGCCCTACTGGTTTGGCGTCGCGATCACACTGACCCATGCCCGACATTTCCAATTCCCCCTTGGTTGAACTCAAGGATGTGACGTTTTCCTATCCCGGCTCGGCCGGTGACCGCGTCATCCTGAACAAGGTCACCCTGTCCGTGCCGCGCGGCAAGGTCACGGCCCTGATGGGTGCCTCTGGTGGAGGTAAAACCACCGTGTTGCGCCTGATTGGTGGCCAGCAGCGGGCGGTGCAGGGTGAGGTGCTGTTCGATGGCCAGAACATTGGCAAGCTGGACCAGCCTGGGCTTTATGCCGCCCGCCGGCGCATGGGCATGTTGTTCCAGTTCGGCGCACTGTTCACCGACCTGAGCGTCTTCGACAACGTGGCCTTCCCACTGCGCGAACACACCGCGCTGAGCGAAGCCCTGATCCGCGACATCGTGCTGATGAAGCTCAACGCGGTTGGCCTGCGCGGTGCCCGCGACCTGATGCCCAGCGAGATTTCGGGCGGCATGGCGCGGCGGGTGGCACTGGCGCGCGCGATTGCGCTGGACCCGGAACTCATCATGTATGACGAGCCATTTGCCGGGCTGGACCCGATTTCGCTCGGCACGGCGGCGCAGCTGATCCGCCAGCTCAACGACACGCTGGGTATCACCAGCATCGTGGTGTCTCACGATCTGGAGGAGACCTTCCGCATTGCCGACCAGGTGATCGTGATCGCCAATGGCGGCATTGCTGCCCAGGGCACGCCTGAAGAGGTCATGCATTCCACGGATCCGCTGGTACACCAGTTTGTCAACGCGCTGGCCGAGGGGCCCGTGAAGTTTCACTATCCCGGTCCGGATGTGGCCACTGATTTCGGTAGCTCCGGGGCGGCCGCGAGCGGCAGAAAGGGTGGACGCTGATGAGCGGATTCAGTCTCACCCGCTGGGCTTCGGACATCGGCTTCAGCCTGCGCCGGCAACTGGCCGAGATCGGCTATGCCGCCCGCCTGATGGTCCGGCTGGTGTCGCTCACCGGGCCGGCGCTGGCGCGCTTTGGTCTGGTGCGGGATCAGATTTTCTTTCTCGGCAACTATTCGCTGGCCATCATCACGGTTTCGGGCCTTTTTGTCGGCTTTGTGCTCGGTTTGCAGGGCTACTACACGCTGCAGCGCTATGGTTCCTCGGAGGCGCTGGGCCTTCTGGTGGCCCTGAGCCTGGTGCGCGAACTGGGCCCGGTCGTGACAGCCCTGCTGTTCGCCGGGCGTGCCGGGACGGCATTGACGGCGGAAATCGGCCTCATGAAGGCAGGCGAGCAGCTTTCCGCGATGGAAATGATGGCCGTCGATCCGGTGCGCCGTGTGCTGGCGCCGCGCTTCTGGGGCGGCATCATCGCCATGCCGCTGCTGGCCGCAGTGTTCAGCGCGGTCGGCATCATTGGCGGCTGGGTGGTGGGGGTCGTGATGATTGGGGTGGACGCTGGCTCGTTCTGGAGCCAGATGCAGGGCGGTGTGGACGTCTGGCGCGATGTCGGCAATGGCATCGTCAAGAGCTTTGTGTTCGGCGTGACGGTCACTTTTGTGGCCTTGCACCAGGGCTTTGAGGCCCAGCCCACGCCAGAGGGGGTTTCCCGGGCCACCACGCGCACCGTGGTGGTGGCCTCGCTGGCCGTGCTGGGGCTGGACTTCCTGCTCACCGCCTGGATGTTCAGCCTTTGAAGGCCATCTCAAACTTTTTTATCAAGCCATGCCAAAATACTTGCATTGTTTTTGCTTGCGTGCCGATGCCCACCGTGGGGCGTGCGCAGCAACCAGGCCGGGCAAGGGATGGTGTGGGCGGCAGTCCTCGCATGAGGCATGGCGCAGGTCACTGAAAGAATAACAATGCAACGCTCGAAAAACGATTTGTGGGTTGGTCTGTTCGTCCTGATCGGGGGCGCGGCAGTGCTGTTTCTCGCGCTCAAGTCGGCCAATCTGCTCAGCCTGAACTTCGACACCTCCTACCGTGTCACTGCCAAGTTCGACAACATCGGTGGCCTGAAGCCGCGCGCAGCGGTCAAGAGCGCTGGCGTGGTCGTCGGACGCGTGGAGAGCATCACCTTTGACGACAAGGCCTATCAGGCCAGCGTCGACTTGGCCATGGAAAGCCGTTATGTGTTTCCCAAGGACAGTTCGCTCAAGATCCTGACCAGCGGACTTTTGGGTGAGCAGTACATCGGTGTCGAGGCCGGCGGCGATCTCAAGAACCTCGCAGCAGGCGATGTGATCAAGCAGACCCAGTCGGCCGTGGTCCTTGAAAACCTGATCAGCCAGTTCCTGTACAGCAAGGCTGCAGACAGCAGTTCTTCCCCCGCCCCTTCAGCGCCTGCCTCACCGCCTCCAGCAGCAGAGAAAAAATGATGACATTCACCACCTTCTTCAAGCGCGGCCATGGGGCTGCAGCACTGCTTGCCTTGGCTTTTCTCCAGGGCTGCGCCAGTGGACCGAACGCCAACCCGGCGGATCCGCTGGAGCCCCTGAACCGGACCATCTTCAGCTTTAATGAAGGCGTGGACCAGGCAATCCTGAAGCCTGTCGCTACTGTCTATCGCGACGTCACCCCCGCGCCTGTCCGCACCGGTGTGACCAACTTCTTCGGCAACCTCGGCGATGTCTGGTCCACAGTGAACAACCTGCTGCAGGGCAAACCGACCGAGGCGATGAACAGCTTCTTCCGGGTCACGACCAACACCTTGTGGGGCCTGGGTGGCATTTTCGATGTGGCGAGCGATCTGAACATCACCAAGCACAGCGAGGACTTCGGGCAAACGCTGGGTTACTGGGGTTTCGATGCGGGTCCGTACCTCGTGCTGCCGTTGCTGGGCCCCTCGTCCGTGCGTGACGGCGTGGGAACGCTGGTGGACTACCAGGGTGATCTGGTCAGCCGAACCGACAACGTCCCGGCGCGCAATTCGATGACGGTGCTGCGTGTGGTGAATGTCCGGGCGAACCTTCTCGGCGCTGGCGAGGTGGTGGATCAGGCGGCGCTCGACAAGTACAGCTTTACCCGCGATATCTACCTGCAGCGGCGAGCGAGCCTGATCGGGCGCGATACCCCACAGAAGGAAGAGCGCTTTGATCTGCCGGAAGGTAGCCAAAAGTAAGTGCCCGCTTTTACGCCGACAACTTTTACATAACGACGCCAAAACTTCACCGCCCGTAAGGGTGAATACACGCAGAATCCCTCACGAGCGCCACACGGGCAACAATGTGCGGTAGGGTAAGCGCCCTGTCCAACCGACCCCAAAGCGCTTCGTAGTGTCATAAAGGAAAACCATGAACCGCAGAATTCTTGCGAAACTGTTTGCCACCGCTGTCGGCGTTTCCCTCCTGGGAATTGCACCTTGGGTCCGTGCAGCCGAAGAGGCCCCGGACGCGCTGATCAAGCGCGTTTCGGCTGAAGTGCTGGACAACATCAAGTCCGACAAGGCCGTCAAGGGCGGTGACATGGGCAAGGTCATCGGTCTGGTGGACGCCAAGATCATGCCGAACGTGAACTTCACCCGCATGACGGCGTCTGCCGTAGGTCGCAACTGGCGGCAGGCGACGCCGGAGCAGCAAAAGCGGCTGCAGGAAGAGTTCAAGACCCTGCTGATCCGCACCTATTCCGGCGCACTGTCACAGGTGAATGACCAGAAGATCAACGTCAAGCCCCTGCGCGCGGCACCTGCTGATACCGAAGTGGTGGTGCGTACCGAAGTGCTGGGTCGTGGCGACCCGGTGCAACTCGACTACCGCATGGAAAAAACCCCCACCGGCTGGAAGATTTACGACCTGAACGTGCTGGGCGTGTGGCTGGTGGAGACCTATCGCACCCAGTTTGCCCAGGAAATCAGCGCCAAGGGCGTGGACGGGCTGATCGCGTCGCTGTCGGAGCGCAACAAGTCCAACGCGGGCGAAAAGAAATCCTGAAAAAGTCTTGAACCAGCGTCACACCATGATCCAGTTGCCTGCTGACCTGACGCACGACCGGGCAGCCGCCTTTTCCGGCACGATCGCCGGTCAGGTGGCCGCGCAAGCGGGCCCTGTGGTGGCTGACGCGGGCAGCATGACGGCCTTTGACTCGTCGGCATTGGCCGTCCTGCTGGAATGCCGCCGTCAGGCGGTGGCGGCCGGTCGTGGTTTTGTCGTACAGAACCTGCCACCCAAGCTGCGGCAACTGGCCGGCCTGTACGGCGTCGAGGAACTGTTGCCGGCGGCAGAAGCGACATCTGGCTGAAAATCCCTCGCGGGACATGCCTCGGTCTGAAAGGGCCATCCATGCAGCCACGGGGCGGGCGGGCTTGGCACCCCCTAAAATAGAGGGCTAATGTCCGCCACCTCGCCAGCCATCTCCTTTCGGTCAGTCTCCAAAAGCTATTCGTCCAAACGCAGCAGCGCACCAGCGGTCCAGGCACTGGACCACGTGAGTTTCGACATCGAGGCGGGTGAGTTTTTCGGCCTTCTGGGCCCGAACGGCGCTGGCAAAACATCCCTCATCAGCATCCTCGCCGGCTTGTCGCGGGCCTCCAGCGGCACCGTCACCGTGCATGGCAGCGATGTGGTCACCGATTACGCCAACGCGCGCCGCAAGCTGGGCGTGGTGCCGCAAGAGCTGGTGTTTGACCCTTTCTTCACGGTGCGCGAAGCGCTGCGCATCCAATCGGGCTATTTCGGTATCAAGGGAAACGACGACTGGATCGACGAGCTGCTGGCCAGCCTCGGTCTGGCCGACAAGGCCAATGCCAACATGCGCCAGCTTTCTGGCGGCATGAAGCGCCGCGTGCTGGTGGCGCAGGCACTGGTGCACAAGCCACAGGTGATCGTGCTCGACGAGCCCACCGCTGGCGTCGATGTGGAACTGCGGCAGACCCTCTGGCAGTTCATCGCCAAACTGAACAAGCAGGGCAGCACGGTGCTGCTTACCACGCACTACCTGGAAGAAGCCGAGGCGCTCTGCAGCCGCATTGCCATGCTCAAGCAGGGCCGGGTGGTGGCGCTGGCGCAAACCTCTGAACTGCTGCGCGCGGCCTCGTCCAACGTGCTGCGCTTCAAGATTGACAGCGAACTGCCGCCCGCGTTGGCGGCGCGTGCACGCATCACCGGCCGCATCGTGCAGTTTCCCGCCCACAACGCCCACGAGATCGAGCAGTACCTCGCTGCCATCCGCGAGGCAGGGCTGGTGGCCGAAGATGTGGAAATCCGCAAGGCCGATCTCGAAGACGTATTCCTCGAGGTGATGGCCGAAAAGATCGGGGTGGCGGCATGACCGGCTGGCAAACCCTGTTTTACAAGGAAGTTCTGCGTTTCTGGAAGGTCGCCTTTCAGACGGTGGGTGCGCCCGTCCTCACGGCCGTCATGTACATGCTGATCTTTGGTCATGTCATGCAGGGCAAGGAACTGGTGTACGGGCAGGTGAGCTACGCCGCCTTTCTGGTGCCCGGCCTCGTGATGATGAGTGTGCTGCAGAACGCTTTTGCCAACAGCTCTTCCTCTCTGATCCAGAGCAAGATCATGGGCAGCCTGGTGTTTGTGTTGCTGACCCCGCTGTCGCACTGGCACTGGTTTTTTGCCTACGTGGGCTCGTCTGTTGCTCGTGGTCTGCTGGTGGGTGTGGGCGTGTTTGCTGTTACCGCGTTTTTTGGCCCGCCTGCTTTTGTGGCGCCCCTTTGGAT
>CALSAU010000080.1:0-7882 GCA_943372985.1 Polaromonas sp. YR568
CTGACGAGAAAACCCTTGAGGCCCTGATCGCCCACCGCTATGAAGTGATGGCGGGCTATGCCCGGGAACTGCGCCGTGCCGGACGCGCCGAGATCGAGGCGCTGAAGGCCCGCCAGGCCGATGTGTCTGTGCTGAAGGCCGCCAACCGCTGGTTGCACCGCGATGACGACAAGGTGCCCGCCGCTGCCCGGCCGCAAATCGCCCAGGCGCGCGCTGAGCACCCGGTACTCGACAAGATGGTGACCATGCGCGAAGAGCTGCGCCAGATGTGGATGACCACCAATGCATCGCGCGAGCAACTGGCCGCCGACCTGCAGGCCTGGTGCCATCGTGCCGAAGAAAGCGGCATCGCTGCGCTGCGTGATTTCTCGATGAAGCTGCGCGCCGCTCGCAGCTGACCCTCAGTTCAGGTGGGGCTGGTCATGCCAGCCGTCGCCGCACTCTTGTGAACCGCCTTGGCGCTACGGCGCTCAGGCGGTTTTTCTTTGGGCGCTTGCTTCTGTTGCCCTGTAGGGCGGCTTCAGTCGCTGAACGACAGAGGCTTGTAGACGGGGTGGGATAGCCCTGCGCGCAGCGTCACAAAATCAACGCCCATGAAAAAACCCGCTGGGTTGCAGCGGGTTTTTTCTGTTTTGCCCTTGGGGCGGGCACTGCGTGCCAAAGGTCCAGGCTGAATTATTTCAGCTTGATTTCCTTGTATTCCACGTGCTTGCGCGCCTTGGGATCAAATTTCATGATCAGCATCTTGTCGGGCGTGGTTTTCTTGTTTTTGGTGGTCGTGTAGAAGTGACCGGTGCCGGCAGTGGATTCCAGCTTGATTTTTTCGCGTGCGCCTTTGGCCATGATCGTTCTCCTTAGACTTCACCGCGGGCACGGAGGTCCACCAGGACCGCATCGATGCCTTTTTTGTCAATCAAGCGCAGACCGGCGCTGGTGATGCGCAGACGCACCCAGCGGTTCTCGCTTTCGACCCAGAAACGGCGGTACTGCAGGTTGGGCATGAACCGGCGCTTGGTTTTGTTATTGGCGTGAGAAACATTGTTTCCCACCATCGGGCCTTTGCCCGTTACCTGACAGACGCGTGCCATGAGCACTCTCCGTATAAAAAATTGGAAATCGGATGCTGGACCGCCCCTGAGTGGCCATGCGAAATGGCCCGGAGAAAGTCCAGCTAAGCCAGCGATTATAGCCTGAAAACGGAATCTGTCCAACCATCGGGCTGGCCCATTGATTCAGGCGTCCTGGTCTGCTGGCTTGGGCTGTGGCCTATTGCTCGAGAAAGCGCTGTGCGTCCAGCGCCGCCATGCAGCCGGTGCCGGCGCTGGTGATGGCTTGGCGGTACACATGGTCCTGCACGTCACCGGCCGCAAACACGCCCGGCACGCTGGTCATGGTGGCAAAACCCTGAAGGCCGGTTCTGGTGATGATGTAGCCGTCCTTCATGTCCAGCTGGCCAGCAAAGATGTCGGTGTTGGGCTGGTGGCCGATGGCGATGAAGCAGCCCTTCAGGGCGATGTCTTTCGTGGCATCGGTCTGCGTGCTTTTGAGCCGTACGCCGGTCACGCCGGAGGCGTCGCCCAGCACCTGGTCCAGTGTGTGGTGCAACTGCAGCTCGATCTTGCCAGCAGCCACTTTCTCGTGGAGCTTGTCGATCAGGATGGCTTCGGCCTTGAACTTGTCGCGGCGATGCACCAGCGTCACCTTGCTGGCGATGTTGGAGAGGTAGAGGGCCTCTTCCACGGCGGTGTTGCCGCCGCCCACCACGCAGACTTTCTGGTCGCGGTAGAAGAAACCATCGCAGGTGGCGCAGCCCGACACCCCACGGCCCATGAAGGCCGATTCCGATTCCAGACCCAGGTATTTGGCCGAGGCACCGGTGGCGATGATCAGCGCGTCGCAGGTGTAGCTGCCGCTGTCGCCGGTGAGGATGAACGGGCGCTTGCTGAGGTCGACCTGATTGATGTGGTCAAAGATGATCTCGGTGTTGAAGCGCTCGGCATGCGCGAGAAAGCGCTGCATCAGCTCCGGTCCCTGCACGCCGTCCACGTCGGCGGGCCAGTTGTCGACTTCGGTGGTGGTCATCAGCTGGCCGCCCTGCGCGATCCCGGTGATGAGGACGGGCTTGAGGTTGGCGCGCGCTGCATATACGGCGGCGGTGTAGCCCGCCGGGCCCGAGCCAAGGATCAGAACTTTGGAATGTTTCATGATGAAAAACCGATTGGGAAAGAGGGGGAACTCAGGTAGATTTGGGTAGTGCTCGTGCAAAAGTCAAGCGCTGCAGTGGGAGTCAGCGGGTTGGCCCGCGCCAGCCGCCATGAATCCGGAGCATTTCCGTTGCCGTACCATTGTATGAAGTCAAACGAGCCACTGTCGGCTCTGAGGTCGCGAGGGAGCTGATATGACAACGATGGTGTCCAATCTTGAGCTGATACGCCGGGTGCCGCTTTTTTCGATGCTGACACCCTCGCAGGCCGAGTCGGTGGCGGCGGCCGTTGTCAAGCGCCGTTTCAAACGCGGCGAGTCCATCGTGGAGCAGGGCAAAAAGTCCAATGCCCTGTCCATCATCCTCACCGGCCGGGCGCGGGTCATGGCCACCGATGCGCGGGGCCGTGAAGTCATTCTGGCGACCATGCACCCGGGGGATTACGTGGGCGAGATGAGCCTGATCGATGATGAGCCCCATTCCGCCACGGTGCGCGCCGAAATCCAGACCGACGCCCTGATTCTGGGGCGGCAGGAGTTTGCCCGCTGCCTGCCCGAAAACAGCTCCATGGCCTATGCCGTGCTCAAGGGCCTGGTGCAGCGCCTGCGGCAGGCAGACCGCAAGATTGAATCGCTGGCATTGATGGATGTGTATGGCCGTGTGGCCCGCGCGCTGCTGGAGTCTGCCGTCACTGACGCTGCGGGTGATACCGTGATCCGTGAAAAAGTGTCGCGCCAGGACCTGGCCAAGGTGGTGGGCGCTTCCCGCGAGATGGTCAGCCGGGTGATGAAGGACCTGGAAGAGCGCAGCTTCATTGAAACCCGCGACGACGGTTCTGTGCGCATCATGGAGCGGCTTCATACGCTGGGCTGACCGGGGGGCCATTACCGGGCCATCTCATGGGTCATTCACCGAGCTGTCACCGGGTGTTTGAGCCGGTCAACTGCGTTAAGCTCTGCCCCGAGCCATGACTTACTCCCTAGACACCCTGAATTCCGCGAACTCCGCATCGAACGGCGCCCCTGCCGGCATCAAACGTTTTGCCCATGAGGTGAGCCTCATTCTGGGCGCTCTGGCTCTGGTGTTCTGGTTGGTTGCGCTGCTGAGCTATTCGGCCCTGGACGAAGCGTGGTCCACCTCGGGGGCGGCTGACGTGTCAGGCGCCGTGCCGCTGGTGCGCAATTGGGGCGGCCGCATGGGCGCCTGGCTTGCCGATCTCAGCTACTACCTGCTTGGTTTTTCCGTCTGGTGGGCGCTGCTGGCCGGGGGCCATGTATGGCTCTCGTCGCTGGCGCGGTGGTTGCGCGGCGAGGCGGCTGGCACGTCCGATGCCACATCCCCCCGCCTGCGCTTCTGGCTGGGCTTGACCCTTCTTCTGGTGGCCAGCGCGGCGCTGGAATGGTCGCGTCTGTACCGTTTCGAGGTCCGTCTGCCCGGTCATGCCGGCGGTGTGCTGGGTTATCTGGCGGGTGGTGCTGGCGTCAAATGGCTCGGCTTTGCCGGCTCCGGGCTGGTGTTCATTGCCCTCGGCGTGATTGCCGTGTCGGCTGTCTTCAGCTTTTCCTGGGCCCAGGTGGCCTTGCGCGTCGGCGCATGGATTGACAACCTCATCGAAGGCCGCCGCGAAAAGCGCGAAATGGCCGAAGACCTGGCCCTTGGCAAGCTCGCTGCGCGCGAGCGCGAGGAAACACTGGTCGATGAACGCATCGAGATCGAAGAGCACCATCCGGTGCCGGTGTTGATCGAGCCCACGCTGGTGGATATTCCGAAAAGCGAGCGCGTCGCCAAGGAGCGGCAAAAGCCGCTGTTCAGCGAGATGCCAGACTCCAAGCTGCCGCAGGTCGATCTGCTCGATGGCGCCTTGCTGCGGCAGGAAACCGTGGCGCCCGAGACGCTGGAGATGACCTCGCGCCTGATCGAGAAAAAACTCAAGGACTTCGGCGTCGAGGTCCGTGTGGTCGCGGCAGCGCCCGGCCCGGTCATCACCCGCTATGAGATCGAGCCAGCCACCGGCGTGAAGGGCTCGCAGGTCGTGAACCTCGCCAAGGACCTGGCGCGCGCCCTGAGCCTGGTGTCCATCCGCGTGATCGAGACCATTCCCGGCAAGAACTACATGGCGCTGGAACTGCCCAATGCCAAGCGCCAGTCCATCAAGCTCAGCGAAATTCTGGGTTCGCAGGTCTACAACGAGGCCAAGTCCATGCTGACCATCGGTCTGGGCAAGGACATCAGCGGCGCGGCGGTGGTGGCTGACCTGGCCAAGATGCCGCACTGCCTGGTGGCGGGTACCACCGGCTCGGGCAAGTCGGTCGGCATCAACGCGATGATTCTGAGTCTGCTGTACAAGGCTGATGCGCGGGATGTGCGCCTGCTGCTGATCGACCCGAAGATGCTGGAAATGAGCGTCTACGAAGGTATTCCGCATCTGCTGGCGCCGGTCGTCACCGACATGCGCCAGGCCGCCCACGGCCTGAACTGGTGCGTGGCCGAAATGGAAAAGCGCTACAAGCTGATGAGCAAGCTGGGCGTGCGCAACCTGGCCGGCTACAACGCCAAGCTCGACGAAGCCAAGGCGAAGGGCGAATTCATCTACAACCCCTTCAGCCTGACACCCGAGCAGCCGGAGCCGCTGGAGCGCCTGCCCTATATTGTGGTGGTCATTGACGAGCTGGCCGACCTGATGATGGTAGTCGGCAAGAAGATTGAAGAGCTGATTGCCCGCCTCGCGCAAAAAGCCCGTGCGGCTGGCATTCACCTGGTGCTGGCCACCCAGCGCCCCAGCGTGGACGTGATCACCGGCCTCATCAAGGCCAACATTCCGACCCGCTTGTCCTTCCAGGTCAGCAGCAAAATTGACAGCCGCACCATTCTCGACCAGATGGGCGCAGAGGCGCTGCTGGGCATGGGCGACATGCTGTACATGCCCAGTGGCACGGGTTTCCCGATCCGCGTGCACGGCGCCTTTGTGAGCGACGACGAAGTGCACCGCGTGGTGGCATACCTGAAGCAACAGGGCGAGCCCAATTACATCGATGGCGTGCTGGAAGGCGGCACTGTCGACGGCGAAGACGGCGACCTGCTGGGCGAAGGAGGCGGCGGTGGCGGCGAGAAAGACCCGATGTACGACCAGGCCGTGGAAGTGGTGCTCAAGAACCGCAAGGCCAGCATTTCACTGGTGCAACGGCACCTGAAAATCGGCTACAACCGCGCCGCCCGTCTGGTGGAAGACATGGAAAAAGCGGGCTTGGTCAGCGCCATGAGCGGCAGCGGCCAGCGCGAAATTCTGGTGCCATCGCGCGCCGAATGACGACATGACAGGGTTTACCGCGCCTATACCGGGCCGACACATGACTGGGGCAAGCTGAGGCTTTCCGGTTTGAACCCACCCCTTTTGTTATGTTTTCTTATGGTTTGCACATCATGAATACCAAGACCTCCCCTCAAGCCGCTGCTGGCGCGTGGTCGCGCCGCGCTGCCCGGGCCCTGCAGGCAACGGCCTGTGCGGCGTTCCTCACTATTCCGCTGGCTGCCAGCGCGCAATCGGCGCCCAGTGCCGGTCTTCAGGCGCTGGAGTCCTTCATCAAGACCACACGAAGCGGCCGCGCCGCCTTCACCCAGGTGGTGACCAGCCCGGCCAAGGAGGGGCAAACCGCCAAGGCCAAGACCTCTAGCGGCACATTCGAATTCCTGCGGCCCAACCGTTTCAAGTTCATCTACAAAAAACCGTTTGAGCAGAGCATCGTCGCCGATGGCCAGAACCTGTGGCTGCATGATGTGGACCTGAACCAGGTCACCTCGCGCAAGCTGGGGCAGGTGCTCAACGGCACACCTGCAGCGGTGATTGCAGCTGCTGCCGACCTGAAGGGGCTGGAGGCCGACTTCACGCTGGCACCGCAACCCGAGCGCGCTGGCCTGCAATGGGTGCAAGCCACGCCCAAGGCCAAGGATGGTCAGCTGCAGAGCATCAGCGTCGGTTTTCGACCGAGCGACAAGGGGAACGAGCTGGCCATGCTGGAAATCCTCGACAGCTTTGGGCAGAAGTCGGTGATGACTTTCACGCAGTTTGAGATCAACCCGTCGCTTGCGGCGAGCAACTTCCAGTTCAAGCCGCCAGCTGGTGCGGACGTGATCCGGCAGTAAACCTCACCGCATCACCGCATTCCCGCAGACAGACCCATGGCCTCCAGGACGGACCGCACGCCGCCGCAGGTGCCTCTGGCCGAGCGCCTGCGGCCTTCGCATCTGGGTGAGGTGATTGGCCAGCAACACCTGCTGGGCGAGGGCATGCCACTGCGCATCGCGTTTGAATCCGGCCAGCCGCACAGCTGCATCCTGTGGGGTCCACCCGGCGTGGGCAAGACCACCATCGCGCGGTTGATGGCCAGCAGCTTTGATGCCCACTTCATCACCATCTCGGCGGTGCTCGGCGGCGTCAAGGACATCCGCGAAGCGGTTGAGCAGGCCAGCATCTGGAAGGCGCAGTCGGGTCGGCGGACCATGGTGTTTGTGGACGAGGTTCACCGCTTCAACAAGAGCCAGCAGGATGCTTTCCTCCCGCATGTCGAGAGCGGCCTGTTCACCTTCATCGGCGCGACCACCGAAAACCCGTCGTTTGAGGTCAACTCGGCGCTGCTGTCCCGGGCGGTGGTTTATGTGCTGCAACCGCTGGGCCCCGAGGATTTGCAAAAGATCGTTGACCGCGTTCTGACAGAGCATGCCCTGCCGACCATCGCGACGATGGCGCCCGAAGCAGCGGACCGGCTGGTCGCCTATGCCGACGGCGATGCGCGTCGCCTGCTCAACACACTTGAGTCGCTGGGTGTGGCGGCCCAATCGGAAAAGCTGTCTGACGTCACTGACGCCTGGCTTCTCAAGGTGCTGGGCGAGCGGCTGCGCCGCTATGACAAGGGCGGCGAGCAGTTTTACGACACCATCTCGGCCCTGCACAAGTCGGTGCGTGGCTCTGATCCGGATGCCGCACTCTACTGGTTCATGCGCATGCTCGATGGTGGTGCGGAGCCTCGCTACATGGCTCGGCGCCTGATCCGCATGGCGAGTGAAGACATTGGTCTGGCCGACCCACGCGCGCTGCGGCTGGCGCTGGATGCCGCTGATGTGTATGAGCGGCTCGGCTCACCCGAGGGCGAGCTGGCGCTGGCCCAGTGCGTGGTGTATCTCGCTGTCGCACCCAAATCGAATGCGGTTTACAAGGCTTTCAACGAAGCCAAGGCCTTTATCAAGAAAGACGGTACCCGGCCCGTGCCGCTGCATCTGCGCAATGCGCCCACCCAGCTGATGAAGCAACTGGACTATGGGAAGAACTACCGCTATGCGCATGACGAAGAGGACGGTTTTGCCGCAGGCGAGAACTATTTCCCCGAAGGCATGGATGCGCCGCAGTTTTACCGGCCCGTCAACCGCGGTCTGGAAATACGCATCTCTGATAAGTTGAATGATTTGAAAAACAAGAACAATAAGCCCAACTGATAAAAATAAAATCTGGCTGATAAAGCCGTTCAACAGGCCCTAAAAGCCCTCCTCGCGAGGGTAAACCCGGGAAAAACCGGGGTGTTGGCCCGATTCTCGCTAAGACTCGCTAGCTACAATTTCTTATCAGCTCGCCAACGACGCCAGTTCATCTGGTTTTGATCGGCGGGCTTTTTGTTAGGGCCTGTTAAC
>CALSAU010000081.1:0-7876 GCA_943372985.1 Polaromonas sp. YR568
CGCCCCCTTGAGGGGGGAACAGGCTACACGCAGTGAGCCTGGACGGGGGTGTTCAATACTCCCATCTTTTGGTGGCTGCCATCACCGCATTGGGGTAGGGCGATTTGCCGCGCGAGCCGTTGTAGCGACCCAGACCCATGAAGAGGTCACCGCGCTCCCGATCCAGGTAATGCCGCAGGATCACGCAGCCAAAGCGCAGGTTGGTCTGCATGTGAAACAGCTTGCTCGGGTCTCCGTCACCGATCACGCGGGTCCAGAAGGGCATCACCTGCATGTAGCCGCGGGCGCCGACCACGCTGACCGCAAATTTGCGGAAGTTGCTTTCCACCTGGATCAGGCCCAGCACCAGTGTGGTGTCGAGTCCGGCGCGCTTGCTCTCGTACCAGACGGTCTGCAGGAATTCCTTGCGCACCTGCCATTCGGGTTTCTTCGGCCGTAGCCGGTCGCTCATCGCCCCCAGCCAGCGCAAATACGCCAGCCGGCTTTCGGTGTCGCGGAATTCAGGAATCGGCGGTGCCTGGTTGGCGATGGCAGAGCTCAGAGCGGTACGCACCGAATCGACCAGCGGTTCCTCCAGTTGACCTCCAGCCATCGCTTGCGTGGGTATTAACAGCGGCGTGGCGCCACAAGCGGCCGAGACCAGCCAGCTCCTGCGGGAAACCCCGCTTCGCGCTTCTGCGGGGCCAGTGGCTACGGCTGGCAGGGTGACACGCGTCATGGCCGCTTCACAGGCCCAGTTTTCCCTTGAGAAAGGTCAGCGCCGAGGCGGCATCGATGGGGGTGGATGCAGCGTCGCGGCGATGCTGGTATTCCATCTTCCCTTCCTTCAGGCCGCGGTCGCCGATGGTCACGCGGTGCGGCACACCGATGAGCTCCCAGTCGGCAAACATGGCGCCGGGGCGTTCGTTGCGGTCATCGAGAATCACATCGACGCCGGCAGCGAGCAGCTCGCCGTAGAGTTTTTCGGCGGCGGCCTTGACCTCGGGGAAGCGGTCGGGGCTGATCGGGCACAGCACCACGGTGAAAGGTGCAATCGCGTCGGGCCAGATGATGCCGCGTTCGTCGTGGTTCTGTTCAATGGCGGCTGCGGGCAGACGGGTGATACCGATGCCGTAGCAGCCCATCTCCATGAACTGCGGCTTGCCGTTCTCACCCAGAAAGGTGGCGTTCATGGCCTGGCTGTACTTGGTGCCGAGGTAGAACACATGGCCCACCTCGATGCCGCGCTCAATCGCCAGCACGCCTTTGCCATCCGGCGACAGGTCACCAGCCACGACATTGCGCAGGTCGGCAATCAGGTCGGGCTCTGGCAGGTCGCGGCCCCAGTTGACGCCGGTGATATGTGCGTCCAGTTGATTTGCCCCGCACACCCAATCAGCCATTAACGCGACTTCACGGTCTGCAACTATCTTGACAGGTCGTGTTAAGCCAACAGGACCTAGATAACCCGGTACACATTGAAAGCTTTCTTGGATCTCAAGAAGCGTGGCAAAACGGAAACCACTCAAACCCGGCAGCTTCCCTACTTTGACTTCACTCATATCGTGGTCGCCGCGCAATAAAAGCAGCCAGATAGTTGTCTTGGTAGTAGTGCCAGCCTCATCCTTCGCGTCTGTAGCCAGAACTAAGGATTTGACGGTGCGTTCCAATGGCAGACCTAGGAGCTCGGCCACCTCGGCGCAGGTACTTTTCCCCGGTGTAGCCACGACCCGCACCGCTTGCGCTGGGGCTGGGCGTGGACCAGTTGGCGCCAGCGCCTCAGCTTTTTCCATGTTGGCTGCGTAGTCGCTGCCGGGGCAGTAGACGATGGCGTCTTCGCCAGTGGCAGCGATCACCTGGAACTCTTCGCTCAGATCGCCGCCGATGGCTCCGCTGTCGGCTGCGACAGCGCGGTAGGTCAGGCCAAAACGGTCGAAGATCCGGCGGTAGGCGGCGGCCATGACCTGATAGCTCGCCTTGGCGCCGGCCTGGTCACGGTCGAAGCTGTAGGCATCCTTCATGATGAACTCGCGCCCGCGCATCAGCCCGAAGCGCGGACGGCGCTCGTCCCGGAACTTGGTCTGGATCTGGTACAGGTTCTTCGGTAACTGTTTGTAGCTCTTGATGTCCTGGCGCATCACGTCGGTGATGACCTCTTCGCTGGTGGGTTGCACCACGAAGTCGCGGCCATGGCGGTCCTGGATGCGGAGCAGTTCCGGGCCCATTTTTTCAAAGCGCCCGGTTTCCTGCCAGAGCTCCGCAGGCTGGATCACCGGCATCGTCATTTCAATGGCGCCGGCGCGGTTCATCTCCTCGCGCACTATGGTTTCCACCTTGCGGATGACCCGCAGACCCATGGGCATGTAGTTGTAAATGCCAGCGCCCAGCTTCTTGATCATGCCGGCCCGCATCATCAGCTGGTGGCTGACCACTTCGGCGTCGGCCGGAGCTTCCTTGAGGGTGGAAATGAGGAACTGGGAGGCTTTCATGAGGCGATATTCGGGACGGCAGGAGGGTTTTGGGGGCGTTCGCCCGGGGTGCGCTTGGCTCTGAGCATTCTGCTGTGCATAATGGACTCAGTTTAAAAAATTTGAGGTTTGATTATGCTTGACCGGGACGGCTTTCGGCCCAACGTCGGCATCATCTTGCTCAACCAGCGAAGTCAGGTATTTTGGGGCAAACGTATCCGTACCCACTCGTGGCAGTTTCCGCAGGGTGGCATTGATCGGGGCGAAAATCCCGAGCAGGCCATGTACCGCGAGCTGCATGAAGAGGTGGGGTTGTTGCCGCAGCATGTGAATGTGCTGGCCCGAACCCGTGACTGGTTGCGCTATGAGGTGCCTGACCGGTTTATTCGCCGTGATGCACGCGGACACTACAAAGGCCAGAAACAGATCTGGTTCCTGTTGCAACTGGTCGGTCACGACTGGGATCTGAACCTGCGCGCCACAGACCACCCCGAGTTCGATGCCTGGCGATGGAACGACTACTGGGTCCCCCTGGATGTGGTGGTCGAGTTCAAACGCGGCGTGTACGAGATGGCGCTGACAGAACTGGCCCGCTACGTGCCACGCACGGACTCGCGGGGAGATATCCGTGCAGACGCGCGGTTCGATGCGCGCCCTGATCACCGCAACCGCTACCTGCGCGGTGGTTTGCACCAGCGTGATCTGGCGTACGGCCAGATGCCGCACCGCGGCCTGGATGGTGAATCGCGCGGGCAGGGGCCGATTGAAACTTCCTCAAACCAGGGTCGGGCTGGGGCTTTTTTCGAGCTGCCTCCCGGAGCCACTTTTGAACCCGATCCACAGACCAGTCTGAATGCGGATGTCCCCGCGCCCAAACCATGAAAATCAAACTGGCCTCACTTACAGCCTGCGCATTACTGACGTGCATGATGGGTGTCGCATCTGCCCAGACCACCGCTGCTGACGACCCGGACTGGAAGGAGACGGAGGCACCACCGCCGCCCGCTTTTGATATGGGCAAGTTACTCACTTTCGAGGTGTCGTTCAACTCGGCACTGACGTACGGGGTAGATCCTGCCTCCATCACCATCTCGGCCAGCGACAGCATCGTACGGTACGTGGTGGTGGCAACCAGCGCAACGGGTGCCCGCAATGTGATGTATGAGGCCATCCGCTGTGCCACAGGTGAGTTCAAGACCTATGCGCGCTACACCCCTGACAATAAATGGGTGGCGGTGAGCAAGCCCGAGTGGCGTTCCATGTTTGACAACATGCCGTCCAAGCATGCGCTGCGCTTTGCCCGAGTAGCAGCCTGTGACAGCGCAGCCCCGGTCAATACGGTAGGGCAAATCGTGCACCGGCTGAAAAACCCGACATCGAGCAGCACCCGTTAGTGGAGGCTGGAACGGCGGGCCTACTTGGGCACAGAGCCTCGCCGTCTCAGCGACTGAGAACCAGGTTGGTCCGGTGAACCATTTCCGGCTCACCCGTGTAGCCCAGAAGTTTTTCAAACTCGGACGAGGACTTGCGGCAGATCATCCGGGCTTCTGCGCTGGAGTAATTGGCCAGTCCGCGGGCGATTTCGGTGCCGTCGGTGTCGAGCACGGCAATCACATCGCCGCGCGAGAACTCGCCCTGAACGCCCATCATCCCGATAGGCAGCAGGCTCTTGCCTTCATCGCGCACCTTGGCGGCGGCGCCGGCGTCCACCGTCACGGAGCCGCGCATCTGCAGGTGATCGGCCATCCACTGCTTGCGGGCCTGGTTTTTCTGGGTTTGCGCCACCAGCAGGGTGCCGATGGCCTCGCCTTGCGTGAGCCGCACCAGCGCCTGCGGCTCGCGTCCCCAAGCAATCACCGTGGAGGCGCCTGAGCCCGCCGCACGTTTGGCGGCCAGGATCTTGGTGATCATGCCGCCCTTGCCGATGCTGGAGCCTGCCCCGCCCGCCATGGCCTCCAGGGCTGGATCGCCCGCCTTAGCTTCATGTACAAACTGCGCGCTGCTGTCCTTGCGCGGGTCGGCGGTGTAGAGGCCGCGCTGGTCGGTGAGGATCACCAGCGCGTCGGCCTCGACCAGGTTGGCGACGAGCGCGCCCAGGGTGTCGTTGTCGCCGAATTTGATTTCGTCATTGACAACGGTGTCGTTTTCGTTGATGACCGGTACTACGCCCAGCTGCAGCAGGGCGAGCAGGGTGGAGCGTGCATTGAGATAGCGCTCGCGGTCGGCGAGGTCAGCGTGGGTCAGCAGCACCTGCGCGCTGCCGATGCCGTTTTCACGCAGCTTCGTCTCATACACCTGCACGAGGCCCATCTGACCGACTGCCGCCGCCGCCTGCAGCTCGTGGATGGCCTTGGGGCGGGTGCTCCAGCCCAGGCGTTTCATGCCTTCGGCGATCGCGCCGCTGCTGACCATGATGACCTCGCGGCCGTCCTTGACCAGCGCTGCCAGCTGCTCGCACCACAAGCCGATGGCATTGGCATCGAGCCCTCGCCCCTCGTTGGTGACCAGGCTGGAGCCGACCTTCACCACAATGCGTCTGGCGTTGCGCAGAACTGTCGAGGTGGTAGGGTCTTGCATGTCGGTAGCTCTCTGGCCCAAAAGAAGGTAACGGGTTGTTTGGCTCGCTGGGTCGTGGTGCTGGGGCGCGAGCAGAAGTCGAAAGAGGTCGAACGGTCAGGTTTCTGGTGGCAGTTCGATGAAACGGGGGTCGACTTCTTCCACCACCTGTTCGCTCTTCTGGACTTCCTTGACGTGCTGGTAAATCGTCTTGACCAGCTGCTCGCAGCCCTCGCGTGTCAGTGCCGAGATTTCGAACACCGGGCCCTTGAACTTGAAGCGTTTGACGAAATCCTTGACGACGGCCGCCCGCTGGTCTGCATCAATCATGTCCAGCTTGTTCAGCACCAGCCAGCGCGGCTTCTTGTAGAGCGCCTCATCGTATTTCTTCAGCTCGCCGACGATGGCCTTGGCTTGCGCAACCGGGTCCACGCCCTCGTCGAAGGGGGCCAGATCCACAATGTGCAGCAGCAGCCGGGTGCGCTGCAGGTGGCGCAGGAACTGGTGGCCGAGGCCGGCGCCTTCCGAGGCGCCCTCAATCAGTCCGGGAAGGTCGGCCACGACGAAGCTCTGTTCGGGGCCGACGCGCACCACACCCAGATTCGGATGCAGCGTGGTGAAGGGGTAGTCGGCGATGCGCGGGCGCGCGTTCGAGACCGCCGAGATGAAGGTGGATTTGCCCGCATTGGGCATGCCCAAGAGGCCCACGTCCGCCAGTACCTTGAGTTCAAGCTTCAGGCTCTTGCGCTCACCAGGCCATCCGGGCGTCTTGCTGCGGGGTGCCCGGTTGGTCGAGCTCTTGAAGCGCAGGTTGCCGAAGCCGCCATCACCGCCCTTGGCGATCAGCACCTGTTCGCCCGGAACCAGCAGCTCGTAGAGCACTTCGCCGGTTTCCGCGTCCGTCAGGATGGTGCCCACCGGCATTTTGAGGACGATGTCGTCGCCCTTGGCGCCGAACATGTCGGAACCCATGCCATGCTCGCCGTTGCGGGCTTCGTGGCGGCGCGAGAACCGGAAGTCGACGAGTGTGTTCAGGTTGACGTCGGCCACGGCATAAACGTGCCCACCACGGCCGCCGTCGCCACCGTTAGGCCCGCCGAATTCCTTGTATTTCTCATGGCTGAAGGAGACGCAGCCGCTCCCGCCATCGCCTGCGGCGATGTCAATAAAGGCTTCGTCAACAAATTTCATGGTGGGGAACCGTCGGCGGGACGTTGTGTACCGGAAAGTTTACAAACAAAAAAGCCCCGACATGTCGGGGCTTCGCTTCAGTCCTGATGACTGGTCGAAGTGATGTGCCTGCGCCCGTTCAGGCGGGAGTCACGCGCACGGTGTGCTTGTTCAGCGCACCCTTGACGGCAAAAGAGACCTGACCGTCCACCAGTGCGAACAGGGTGTGGTCCTTGCCGATGCCGACGTTGTCGCCAGGATGGAACTTGGTGCCGCGCTGGCGCACGATGATGCTGCCTGCGTTGATCACTTCACCGCCAAATTTCTTGACGCCAAGCATTTTGGGCTGCGAATCGCGCCCGTTTCGCGTAGAGCCGCCGCCTTTTTTCTGTGCCATTTCTCGTTACTCCTGGTACTTTGCTGCTGAACCAGTTCAACCGGCGATGGCGCCGATTTGCAGTTCAGTGAAGTTCTGCCGGTGACCTTGGCGCTTCTGGTAGTGCTTGCGACGACGCATTTTGAAAATGCGCACTTTGTCGTGCCTGCCGTGAGCCAGCACAGTGGCTGTAACAGTTGCGCCGGAAACCAAGGGCGTACCCACCGTGATAGAGCTGCCTTCTCCGACAGCCAGAACCTGGTCGATAACGATCTCTTGGCCTACGTCCGCAGCAATCTGTTCTACTTTAATTTTTTCTCCAGCAGCAACCTTGTATTGTTTGCCACCGGTTTTTATGACCGCGTACATGTAAGACCTCGTGAATTGAGTTCTGCAGACGAATTTCCGCAGAGCCTTGTAGTCTAGCATATTGGGCTGGAATTGGCTAGCCGGGCGCCTGCGCGACCTCCAAGTGTGGTCTGGCGGCTGCGTTTCGCCTCCGGCCGCCCCTCCAGGACGTGACTGGACGGGCGCTGGCTGGGGCCATCCAGGGCGCTGCTGCGGGTTTTGCACCTGCGTTTCTATAATTAGAGCTGAACTCTCCGTCTGGAAGCCCTTTTGTCTGCCAATTCATCAAGCACCGCCGCTGCCCTCGCCCTGATTGCCGACGACATGCGGGGGATGGACGACGTGATCGATCTGCGGCTGAAGTCCGAGGTGCCGCTGGTCAGTCAGGTCTCTCAGTACATCGTGGCGGCGGGCGGCAAGCGACTGAGGCCGGCTCTCCTGCTGCTGATGTGCGGGGTTCTGGGTTACCGCGGCGAGCAGCGCTTCAATCTGGCCGCCGTGGTCGAGTTCATCCACACCGCCACACTGTTGCATGACGACGTCGTGGACGAGTCCACCCTGCGTCGCGGGCGAGCCACCGCCAATGAGGCTTTTGGCAATCCTGCCAGTGTTCTGGTGGGTGATTTCCTTTATTCGCGTGCCTTCCAGATGATGGTCGAGGTGGGCGACATGCGGGTCATGCAAACGCTCGCCGAAGCCACCAACGTGATTGCCGAGGGGGAGGTGCTGCAGCTGATGAACATGCACGACGCCGGCCTGTCCGAGGCGGATTATTTGCGTGTGATCCGCTCCAAAACGGCCCGGTTGTTTGAAGCCAGCGCGCGTCTGGCCGCTTTGCTGGCAGGCTCTTCGGCGCCCGTCGAGCAATGCTGCGCCGACTATGGGCAGGCGCTGGGAACGGCATTTCAGGTGATTGACGATGTGCTGGACTACGACGGCGATGTGTCCGAGATGGGAAAAAACCTCGGCGACGACCTCC
>CALSAU010000082.1:0-7788 GCA_943372985.1 Polaromonas sp. YR568
CCAGTAGCGCACGATGACATCCAGCACAAAGTCTTCTTCCCAGCTCAGGAAGGCGTCGCGTAGCAGGCTGGCGATGTCATAGGTGATGGGGCCGTACACCGCGTCCTGGAAGTCCAGCACACCTAAAGATGGGGCCTCTACGCTTGTCACGTCAAGACTCCGTTCGTCCTGAGCCTGCCCAAGGATGTTTACCTTCGAGGCTTGCATGACCATCAGGTTTCTGGGCATGAAGTCGCGGTGAACGAACACGCGCGCGCCGTCCAGTGCGTTCAGGTTGCTGGCCTTGATCTGCTCGAACAGGCCACTCAGCTTGCCCTGCAAGCTGGCATCCACCGCGATGCCACGGTGTTTTGCGACATACCAGTCGGGGAACAGCGCCAACTCCCGCGAAAGCAGTGCATCGTCATAGGGGGGCAGCACGCCGGGCCGCGAGGCCAGCTGCCAGCCGATCAGTGTGTCGATGGCAGCCATGTACAGCGCGTGGTGGGCTGGTGTGGCCACCGCCACCGCGTCAGGCCCCTCTGGCGGTGCAATGACCTCCATCATGGTCTGGCTGCCAAGATCGCTGAGCAGCATGAAGCCCTGCAGCTCGTCCCACGCCAGCACCTCGGGCGCAGACAGGCCTGCGTCGTGGATCAGCCGGGCGATGTCGACGAAGGGGCGGCAGTTCTCCAGTGCCGGAGGCGCATCCATGATGATGTAACTCTTCGCATCATTCGTGTGGCCGGGCTCTGCATCAACGCGGAAATAGCGGCGAAAGCTCGCATCGGCCGATGCGGGACGCACGGTATCGGGTCGCAAGGCATGCTGCGGCGACACGGTGTGCAGCCACTGCGAAAAAGCGCTGGCGCGCGCGGCATCGGTCCAGGTGATCAGGGGCGTTGTCATGCGGTAACGACGGCTGCTGTGCAAGCGCGCCGGGTCCGTGTTGGCACCCTGTGGTGTGTAAAGGGTGCAGGAGGGTGGGTCATGGATAATCGGGCCTGATTTTACAAATGGGTTTATCTCACATTCACGATGCGCCCGGCATCTCCCTCGCCCTTTATTCTTTCCCCGGTAGCGCGCGCGGTCTCGTGGGTGGTGCTGGGCGCCTTCTGCGGGGGGGCAGGGTTGGCGCACGGCCAGACGCAGGCCGCACCGGCATCACTCGCCACCCCATCGACCTCGCCGGTTGCTGAAAGCACGGCCGGGCAGGTGGTCGGCGAGGGGCTCAAGCTCAAGAGCACGCCCATGCTGGCGGAGGAAGTCTCCAACCGGCCGGAAGACAAGGGACCGACCTTTGTCTTCGGTGACCGCGTCACCGGGCGGCCCGATCTGGATACGCTGATTGACGGCAACGCCGAACTCCGCCGCGGCGCCACATCGATTCGTGCCGACCGCATCGAGTACTACCAGCCGGATGACCAAGTCAAGAGCCGCGGCAATGTGCGCATCAACCGCGCCGGTAACCGCTTTGACGGCCCCGAGCTGGACATCAAGCTGGACCGCTTCGAGGGCTTCTTCACTTCACCGGGCTACCGCTTCCTGAGCAACGGCGGCAATGGCCGCGCCGAGCGCATTGATTTTCTGGACGACAAGCACCTCACGGCACGCAAGGCCAGCTACACCACCTGCGAGCGCAACAACGAAGCCACCTGGGAGCCATCCTGGGTGCTGACCGCAGACAGCTTCGAGTTTGATCTCGAAACCGATGTGGGGGTGGCCAAGAACGCAGTGATCCGGTTCAAGAAGGTGCCCATTCTGGCGTTCCCGTCGGTGAGTTTTCCTTTGAGCGACAAGCGCAAGTCGGGTTTGTTGCCGCCGACGATTGCCACCAGTTCCGTCAGCGGTTTTGAGTACCGGCAGCCCTACTATTTCGATATCGCTCCCAACCGCGATGCCACGCTCTCACCGGCGTACATCAGCAAGCGCGGTGTGGATCTGGCCGGCGAGTTCCGGTATCTGGAGCCCGGGTATTCGGGCACGCTACGAGCAAATATCCTGCCCGGCGACAAGCTGCGCAACCGGGACCGGTGGTCCTACAGTCTGCAGCACACTGGACCGATCAACACCGGAATTGCGTCAGTGGGGGCCGTGGGCCTAGCGATGAACCTGAACCGGGTCAGTGACAATGACTACTGGCGCGACTTCCAGACGCCCGGAGCCACGGGTTCGCAGCGGCTGTTGACCAACGATGTCAATCTGACCTGGGGACGGGGGTTTTTTGCATCGTCCTTACGCGTGCTGAAGTGGCAGACCTTGCAGGACATGACGTCCCCGATCACGCCCCCCTACGATCTGCTGCCGCAAATCACCGCCAGCTACACCCGGGCGGATGCTCCCCTGTTGGGTCTTGGGCGCGGTTTTGACTGGTCGGTTTCGGGTGATGTCACGGCCTTTTCGGCAAATCGCGGCCTGACCAAACAGCCGAATGCGAATCGTGCGGTGACCCGGTTTCAAGCCAGCTACCCTTTGTTGGCTGCGGCGGGTTACATCACCCCCAAGGTCCTGTTGCATGCAACGAGCTACCAGTTCGATTCTGCGCTGGCCAACGGTACAACCAGCGCGTCGCGGGTGGTGCCGACCTTCAGCCTCGACAGCGGCTTGCAGTTCGAGCGCAGTGCCGATTATTTCGGCCGAAGCTTCACCCAGACCCTGGAGCCGCGCGCCTTTTACGTGCGGACACCCTTTCGCGACCAGAGCAATCTGCCGAACTACGACTCGGGTCTCAACGACTTCAATTTTGCGACCGTCTTCACGGAAAACGCTTTCGGTGGCAATGACCGCATCGCGGACGCCAACCTGCTGACACTGGGGGCGACATCCCGCTTGCTGGAGCCCTCCACCGGGGCAGAGGTGGTGCGGGTGGGTGTGGCCCAGCGACTGCGTTTTGAAGACCAGCGTGTGGCCTTGCCAGGTGGTTTACCGATCACGGACCGCATCAGTGACGTGCTGGCTGGTGCCTCGGTCAACTGGGTGCCGCAGTGGAGCTTTGACACCACGGTGCAGTACAACCAGAAACTCCGGCAGTCGGAGCGTGCGTCCATCGGCGTACGTTACAGCCCCAGCCCTTATCGGGTGATCAGCGCGGCGCTGCGCCGCCAGCGCAATGTGAGCGAGCAGATTGACGTGGGCTGGCAGTGGCCCGTCAACGATCTGTGGGGGGACAAAGGCGTGGACCTCGGCGAGGGGCGCGGACAGGGCGGCGGGCGCCTCTACAGTGTGGGACGCCTGAACTACAGCACGCTCGACAAGAAACTGGTGGACTCGGTCATCGGGTTCGAATACGACGGCTGCTGCTGGATTGCCCGCCTGGTACTCCAGCGTTTGTCGAACAGCATCAGCAACTCCAACACCCGCATCCTGTTCCAGCTGGAGCTGGTCGGCTTCTCGCGCATTGGTGCAAACACCCTCCAGACGCTCAAGTCAAATGTGCCGCGCTACCAGTACTTGCGTGAGAAAATCGAGGCTCCGAGCCGCTTCACCACCTATGAATAATCATCCTTCCGTCAAATCCAGCCTCGTTCCGGGCATCCTGTCTGCACTGGTCTGTGCACTGCTGCCGGCACTGGCCGTTCACGCGCAGGGACTCAGGCCGGTGGTGCCAGCCCAGCGCTTGCTGGGTCCCGCCGCCGCCCCGGCGCCTGCGGGCGCAACCCGGCAGGCCGATTACATCGTGGCGGTGGTGAATTCCGAGCCGATCACCAACACCGAGGTGCGCGTGCGGCTGCTGCGCACCGAGCAGCAGATTGCACAGCAGGGCCTGGCGATACCACCGCGCAGGGAGATGGTGGCCCAGATCCTGGACCGCATGATCATCGACAAGGCGCAGCTCCAGCTGGCCAAGACCTCAGGCATCCGTGTCGAGGAAAGCGCGGTAGAGGGCGCGGTGGAAACCGTGGCCCGACAGAACCAGATCACGGTCGAGGAGCTGCGCCGCCGCCTCAGGGCCGATGGCATTGACTACAACCAGTTCCGGTCTGAACTGCGTGATGAAATGTTGGTCAGCCGGCTGCGCCAGCGTGAGGTGGAGCCCCGCGTGGTGGTCACCGAGCAGGACATCGACCAGTTCCTGGCCGAGCAGGCGGGTGCAGGTGCGACCACGCCCGAGGCGCTGAATCTGGCGGAAATTCTGGTGCCAGTCCCCGAGACTGCGACCGCCGATCAGGTGTCGGCCTTGCAGGCCAGGGCCCAGCAGGTGGTGGAGCGCGCGCGCGCCGGCGGCGACTTTGCGGCCCTCGCGCTGGAGTTCTCTGGCTCGGCCACCCGCAGCACGGGGGGGCAGATGGGCCTGCGTGACGTGGACCGTTATCCACCGCTGTTTGTGGAGGCCGTCAAGACCCTGCCCGTCGGTGGTCTGGCCGGTCCGGTCCGAAGTGGCGCCGGTTTCCATATCCTCAAGGTGATTGAAAAGCGTCAGGCGGGCATGCCCAGCATGGCCATCACACAGACCCGCGCCCGGCACATCCTGCTGCGGCCCAGTCCGCAGTTGAGCGAGGCTGCCGCCATCGAAAAACTGGCCGGGCTTCGCCAGCAGGTGGTGGCCGGACAAGCCGATTTTGCAGCGCTGGCCCGTGACAACAGCGAGGATGCCTCGGCCAAGGACGGCGGCGACCTCGGTTGGGCGGGTCCGGGCTTGTTTGTGCCTGAGTTCGAAAATGCCATGAATGGCCTGGCGCCGAACCAGATTTCGCAGCCGCTGGTGTCACGTTTCGGTGTTCACCTCATCCAGGTGCTGGAGCGCCGCAATACCCAGCTGTCACCGCGCGAGCAGCGGGAGCTGGCGCGCAATGTCCTGCGCGAGAGAAAACTGGGCGAGGCCGTCGCCCTGTGGGCGCAAGAGGTCCGGGGCCGGGCCTATGTGGAATACCGGGAAGCTCCCCAGTAACCCAATTGTTTGGTGGCGGCTGGCCCGGCCCGGGTCTGCGCACGCCTGATGGCATGACGTGAAACACATTCCCCGCAAGCGCTTCGGCCAGCATTTCCTCACCGATCAGGGAATCATTGAGGACATCGTGCGCGCGATTGCGCCCGAACCCGGTCAGCGCGTGGTCGAGATCGGCCCCGGCCTTGCCGCGCTGACACAGCCGCTGGTGGAGCGCCTGGGCCGGCTCACCGTCATCGAACTCGACCGGGATCTTGCCAGCCAGCTGCGCTCGCATCCGCAGCTCCGGGTGGTCGAATCCGATGTGCTCAAGGTCGATTTCCTGCGGCTGGCGCAAGAGGCGTCTTGGCCCGATGAGAAGGACTTGCCCACTACCCGGAAACTCCGCGTCGTGGGCAATCTGCCCTACAACATTTCCACCCCGATCCTCTTTCACCTGCTCGATGCGGTGAAGGTCATTGAAGACCAGCACTTCATGTTGCAAAAGGAAGTAATCGACCGCATGGTCGCGTCGCCTGCCACCAGCGACTACGGTCGCCTCAGCGTCATGCTGCAGTGGCGCTACGCGATGGAGAACGTGCTGTTCGTCCCGCCGGAGAGCTTCGACCCACCGCCGCGTGTCGACAGTGCGGTGGTGCGCATGGTGCCGCATGCCGAATTTGTCCCGCTCCGCGTGGCCGCCTTCAGCGAGCTGGTGCAGGTCGCCTTCAGTCAGCGGCGCAAGCTGCTGCGCCACACCCTGGGCAAATGGCTGGACCAGCGCGCTTACGCGGGTGGGTTCGACGTCCAGCGGCGGGCGGAAGAGGTGCCAGTGGCTGAATACGTGCTGCTCGCCCAGCGTGTCCAGCGTGCTACTGACGAAGGGCCTGACACACGGAGCGGCGAGTCATGAAGATCTTTGTGATCTCCTTGCCTGACGCGTTGCAAAGGCGTGCGTCCATCGCCCAGCAGATGGCGCAACTGGGGCTCTCCTTCTCTTTCATTGACGGCGTCCGGATCAGCGCCGACCAGCTGGCCGCGTATGGCTATGACGAATCCGCCCGGCTGTTGCGGTATGCATACGGCATGTCCGTGGGCGAGGTGGGGTGCTTCCAGGCGCACCGTGCAGCCTGGCGCGCGGTACGCGGTGAGGCGGACAAGTGCCTGGTGCTGGAAGACGACGCACTGATTGACGGACTCACGCCCGGCCTGCTGGCGCAGCTCCAAGAAACGCCCTATCCACTGCTCAGGCTGGCGGGCGTGTTCGAGAAAAAACACAAGTTCATCGGGCGGGGCCCGATTGCCAAATACTGGGGTGACCCGTCCGGCGCGGCCGCGTATGTGCTGGGGTCGCAGGAGGCGGCGCGCTTGCTCCAGAAGTCACAGCGCATCTACATGCCCGTGGACGACTTCATGGAGGCGCGTTACCTGCACGGACTCCACACCTACGCCTGGTTGCCTTACCCGGTGAAGCAGGCTGGAACTGAGACCCAGATCGGTGACCGCGCCCGACCGCCTTTGCGCTGGAGCGCCCGCATCCGACTGATGCTGATCAGGATTCCGATCGACCTCAAAAAATACGTTTATCGCCTGTCTTACTACCTCGGGTGATGCGCGGTGCGCATTCAGATGCACATGAAAAAAGCCCGCTGCTGCGGGCTTTTTTGTGGGTGCTGAAGTTGCTTGACTTCAGGCAGCCGCGAGCCAGTAACCCGCGTTGAACGGACTGCTCATGCGCAAAGCCAGTGGCGACACGTCTACCAGTTTGTCGGTAGGCATGGGTTCTTCACCTTCTGCAACTGCTTGCTGGGCCTCATTCGCCCGATCCCCTTGGCCGATGTCTGGGGAGCGGGCTACAGAAAAGAATAGAAGCATCTGAACGGGATCTTTCGATCCGCCCAGTAGTCTGCGGCATCCCTGAAGATGTCGAGCAGCTGCTCGCGCGCTTCCTTGTCGAACTTGGCGTGGGCAGGAATCTGCTCCAGCACCACGATAAAGCCCGGCTGTGGGCCAGACTTGTGGACCAGGTCGGTCATGCAGTCGTACAGCGCATCGAAGTTCTTCCCGAAGTGGGCCGGGAAGGTGTACTGGGCGGCAATCATGTCCAGCACGTCCTGCTTGCTCTGTGCGTTGCACAGGTTGGCATACAGGAAGTGCTGGTTCAGGTGCGTCGCGGCATCCTGCAGGTCTTGCACGCGGAACGCGCGAATCGACTGCACGATGTTCGGACGCACGCCACGCAAGGGCGTTTCGTGGTCCTTGCGCGCAGGAGCGTCGCTGTCACGACGAAGTGGTGTATCCATCTCCGCTACTCTTTCTCTTAGGTCAACAACTCAAAGTGACAATCACGGTTCAGCTTACTGAACGATTCTGCGAAAACTCGCATAGTGATCGTCGGTGTAATAACAGGCATCAGGCGTGGTGGGCTTCTGGCCACCACACACAATGCGCCGGGCCCCCCGGCTTCGCTCACCTGGCGTTCTGACGGTGTACTCGCGGTAATACCCGCGTTGCCTGATCGGGAGAAATCGCTCCCGATTGCCAAAAACCGTTCCGTCCTTGTCGTACCGGAAGGGACCGCCTTGATAAATGAGCTTCATCACGTCGCGCCCCTGGGGCGGCAACTGGGCGACTGAGATGGTCTCGGCCGCCAGTCCTGGAGGGCTCTTGGCGTGCACCGCGTTGGTGCATCCGGCCAGAGCGCCGCCGATGAGCATAGGCAGGACCACCAGCAGGGCGGCATTCATCTGCCGCCATCGCCCCAACCCTTTGCGCCACATGAAAAAAAATCCTTTACTTGATTCCAGATTTAGCCCGGATGCTTCCGGGTTAACCCTGAAAATTCAAGAACGGTAGTTTGCCGCAAGTCGCGGCAAAAGGCAAGTGGATGCTGAAAATTTAGGCAGGCGCGCAGGGGAATAAGTGCATCAAAAGTATGCACTTGC
>CALSAU010000083.1:0-7756 GCA_943372985.1 Polaromonas sp. YR568
CGTCAGCAGATGACGCAGTTCTTCTTCTGGACAGCCTGGGCCGCCGCCACAGAGCGACCGGGCCAGAAGGTCACCTACACCAACAACTGGCCGCATGAACCACTGATTGGCAACCAGCCCAGCGCAGAGAACATTGTCTGGTCCATCGCTAGCATCGTAGTGCTGCTGGCCGGCGTGGGCTTTCTGGTGTGGGCCTGGGCCTTCATGCGCAAGCACGATGAACCCCTGCCCGAGCCCGCCGCACGTGACCCGCTGACCACCTTCGTGCTCACGCCATCACAACGCGGTCTGGGCAAGTACCTGTTTCTGGTGGTGGCGCTGTTCGTCTTTCAGGTGTTTGTAGGCGGCTTCACGGCGCATTACACCGTCGAAGGGCAGCAGTTCTATGGCATTGATGTCTCGCGCTGGTTTCCCTATGCGCTGACGCGCACCTGGCACATCCAGGCGGCGCTGTTCTGGATTGCTACGGGTTTTCTGGCCGCAGGGCTGTTCCTCGCACCGTTGATTAACGGGGGCAAGGATCCCAAGTTCCAGAAACTGGGCGTCGACGTGCTGTTCTGGGCACTGGTGGCCGTCGTGGTCGGTTCGTTCACGGGCAACTACCTCGCGATTGCGCAGGTGATGCCGCCCGAGTGGAGCTTCTGGCTCGGCCATCAGGGCTACGAGTATGTCGACCTGGGTCGCCTGTGGCAGATTGGCAAGTACATCGGCATCCTGCTGTGGCTGGTACTGATGCTGCGCGGCGTGGTGCCCGCACTGTTAACGAGGGGCGGCGACAAGAACCTGCTGGCGCTGCTCACCGCATCGGTCGGCGCCATCGGCCTGTTTTACGGCGCGGGCCTATTCTATGGCGAGCGCACTCATCTTTCTGTGATGGAGTACTGGCGCTGGTGGGTGGTTCACCTCTGGGTGGAAGGCTTCTTTGAGGTGTTTGCCACGACGGCTCTCGCCTTCATCTTCGCAACGCTCGGTCTGGTATCGGCGCGCATGGCTACCACGGCCAGTCTGGCATCGGCATCGCTGTTCATGCTGGGCGGTATTCCAGGCACCTTTCACCACATGTACTTCGCGGGCACCACCACACCCGTGATGGCGGTGGGCGCCAGCTTCAGCGCGCTGGAAGTGGTGCCGCTGATCGTGCTCGGGCATGAGGCCTGGGAGAACTGGCGGCTCAAGGCACGTGCGCCCTGGATGGACAAACTCAAATGGCCTTTGATGTGCTTTGTGGCGGTGGCCTTCTGGAACATGCTGGGTGCCGGGGTCTTCGGCTTCATGATCAACCCGCCGATCTCGCTGTACTACGTGCAGGGTCTGAACACCACACCCGTACACGCCCATGCTGCACTGTTCGGGGTCTATGGCTTCCTGGCACTGGGCTTCACGCTGCTGGTATTGCGCTACCTGCGCCCCGACCACCAGTTCAGTGCGCCGCTGATGAAAACCGCTTTCTGGGGACTCAACGCGGGACTGGTACTGATGATCTTCACCAGTCTGCTGCCAATCGGCGTGATCCAGTTCCATGCCAGCGTGAGTCAGGGCCTCTGGTACGCCCGCAGCGAGGAGTTCATGCAGCAGCCGCTGCTGCAGAACCTGCGTTGGGTGCGAACCTTTGGTGATGTGGTGTTCATCGTCGGCGCGGTCGCGATGGCCTTGCAGGTGGTGATGGGCCTGCTGGGCAAATCGCCGGCGAAATCGCAGCCCTTGCCGTGGCCAGAGAGAACTGCGCTCGAAGGCGAAGGCAAATAGGAAGGCACGACGATGACGAGCGAACTTTGCACCGAAGAAGAAGTGGCTCGCCTGGTGCACTCGTTCTATGCGCGGGTGCGGCAGGACGGACAGCTCGGCCCGATCTTCGCTGCGCATGTGGACGACTGGGAGCCGCACCTGGCGAAGCTGGTGGACTTCTGGTCCTCCATTCTTCGCCGCACCGGACGCTTTACCGGGGCACCCATGCCCAAGCATGCCGCCCTGCCCGGGCTGACGGCGGAGCTGTTCCAGCACTGGCTGGCCCTGTTCCGTGAGAATGCCGCTGCACAACCCAACCAGGCCATGGCGGCGCAGGCGTGCGTGATGGCAGAGCGCATCGCGCAAAGCCTGTGGCTGGGGTATCAGGCAGGTCGTGACATGCGCGGGTTGCTGCGAGCGCCCTCAACGGACGCCGACTTGTTGCCTACCTGAACGGCGGGCCGCTCAGTGGGCCGCTCCGTGGGAAGACATGCGGTCCGACATCATCTGCATCATCATATCCATCATGGCCATGTGATCGCCCATCATCTGATGACGCTTGGCCATGTCTGCCGGCATGCCCTTGCCGTCGCCAGCAGCGGGCGGGCCCGACGTTCCCTGCATGCAGGCCGTGCCACCGCCACCCGGCTTGGCGTGCATTTCCTTCATCATGGCCATGCCGCCCTGCATGGCCTTCATGTGATCGGCCATCAGGGCCTGGCGCTCGGCAGGCGTCTTGGCGTTCTTCATCTTCTGGTGCATCTCATGCATGGCTTTCATGCGCGACTCCATGCTGGCCATGGGGCTGACTGCTCCTGCAGCGGTGGCACCCGCTGCGGCGTGCTGGTGGGCAGGGGCTGCGCAGGCGCTCAGAAGCGCAGCGACGGAAAGTATGAGAAGGGTGCGGGCGGCATTCATATGAACTCCTGGTGACTGGGAACTGTCAGCGCCGACCCAATGGGCCCTGCGCACGTTCACAGTCTGATGCAGAAGGCCATGGGCAGGTGGCCATAATGCAGTCGCCTTGCGATGGATCAAATCAAAAGGCAGCTGTCTGCCGCCGTCGCGCTTATCGCAAGCCCAAGGCCTTCCAGCCCTCGATACCCAGCTTCTCCAGCGTCTGAATGTTCTGCTCGAAGATCGCGTCAGCCTCGGGGAAGGCCTCGACGGCCTTGTCGACACTTTCTTCGCGCAACAGGTGCAGCATGGCAAACGGTGCGCGGTTGGTGTAGTTGCTGATATCGTCGGGCTCGGTGCCGTCGAACTGGAAGCGCGGGTGAAAGCTGGCGAGCTGGATCACGCCTTCGAGCTCATGTTCACTGACCACGCCATCGGCCAGTTCAAGGAAGTCGTTGAAGTCGAGAAAGTCTTCAAACAGCGTGGGGTGAATCAGCAGCGTGGTGTCAATCTCTTCTGCCGGTGTGGCCACCAGCAGATCGAGTTCGCGGTCGAGCTCTTCCAGCAGGTCGTCGGCATGGCGCGCATGGCTCACCACCAGACGCACCTGGTTCTTCACGTACACCGCCTTGGCGAACGGGCACAAGTTGAGCCCGATCACGGCCTTCTCAAGCCAGTGGCGCGTTTGCGTCAGGACTTCTTCGTCGGTCATCACTGTCTCAGGGAACTACATCCAATAGCTGTAGCAGCTGTTCAACCAAGCAGGAGCCGCGGGACTGGCTTTGCCAGACCGCAGGCGGAGCGGCTCCCACGGAGGCTCAATGCAGTGCTTTAAAGCGCACCCGCTTCGGCTTGGCGCCCTCTTCACCCAGGCGCTTCTTCTTGTCGGCTTCGTATTCCTGGTAGTTGCCGTTGAAGAAGGTCCACTGGCTGTCGCCTTCGGCGGCGAGGATGTGCGTGGCGATGCGGTCAAGGAACCAGCGGTCGTGGCTGATGACCATGACGGAGCCGGCGAATTCGAGCAGGGCATCTTCCAGCGCGCGCAGGGTTTCCACGTCGAGGTCGTTCGATGGTTCGTCCAGCAGCAGCACGTTACCGCCAGCGATCAGCGTCTTGGCCAGGTGCAGGCGGCCACGCTCACCACCAGAGAGCATGCCCACGCGCTTTTGCTGGTCGGCGCCGTTGAAGTTGAAGCGGCCGGCATACGCGCGGCTGGGCATGGTGAACTTGCCCACGGTCAGCATGTCGAGCCCGCCGGAGATGTCTTCCCACACCGTCTTGTCGTTGGCGAGGTCGTCGCGGTGCTGGTCCACAAAGGCCATGCGCGCGGTCTTGCCGATCACGACTTCGCCGGAGTCCGGTTTTTCCTTGCCAGCGATCAGCTTGAACAGCGTCGATTTACCGGCGCCGTTGGGGCCGATGATGCCGACGATGGCGCCCGCAGGCACCTGGAAGCTCAGGTTGTCGATCAGCAGGCGGTCGCCGAAAGACTTGCTGACGTTCTTGAACTCGATGACTTCATTGCCCAGACGCTCGGCGACGGGAATGAAGATCTCCTGCGTTTCGTTGCGCTGCTGGTATTCATAATCCGACAGTTCCTCAAAACGGGCCAGACGCGATTTGCTCTTGGCCTGCCGCGCCTTGGGGTTCTGGCGTGACCATTCCAACTCTTTCTTCAGGGCCTTGGCGCGGGCTTCTTCGCCCTTCTGCTCCTGCGCCAGGCGCTCGCCCTTCTGGTCGAGCCAGCTGCTGTAGTTGCCTTTCCACGGGATGCCGTGGCCGCGGTCGAGTTCCAGAATCCACTCGGCGGCGTTGTCAAGGAAGTAGCGGTCATGGGTGATGGCCACCACGGTGCCGCCAAAGCGCTGCAGGAACTGCTCCAGCCAATCGACCGATTCGGCGTCCAGGTGGTTGGTGGGCTCGTCGAGCAGCAGCATGTCGGGCTTGGACAGCAGCAGGCTGCACAGCGCCACGCGGCGCTTTTCGCCGCCGGAGAGCACGCCGATCTTGGCGTCCCACGGTGGCAGGCGCAGCGCATCAGCAGCGATTTCAAGCTGGTGCTCGGAGTCGGTGCCTGCGGTGGCGATGATGGCTTCAAGGCGCGCCTGCTCGGCGGCCAGTGCGTCAAAGTCGGCGTCAGGCTCGCCATAGGCGGTGTACACGGCTTCGAGCTGGGCCTTGGCTGCAAACACGGCACCCATGCCAGCCTCGACACTCTCGCGCACGGTGTGCTCGGGGTTGAGCTTGGGCTCCTGTGGCAGGTAGCCGATGTTAAGACCCGGCATCGGGGTGGCTTCGCCTTCAATCTCCTTGTCGAGGCCAGCCATGATCTTGAGCAGCGTGGACTTGCCGGACCCGTTGGTGCCGAGCACGCCGATCTTGGCGCCGGGGAAGAAGCTGAGCGACACCTCTTTGAGGATGTGGCGTTTGGGCGGCACGATTTTGCCGACCTTGTTCATGGTGAAAACGTATTGAGCCATTTGTTTACAAATAATGAGCGAATGAAATGAGTGAATGCATCTGCAGTATGCAGATGCGGCGCCGTTTCAATAAAACGTACTGGGCCATCGGAAAACTACTTTGGTAAAAATTGAAAACGGGCTGAAATCATGGGCGCCTGTCCTGTGTCGGGCGGCCCGGCAGGAAGGGCACGCCGGGGCGCTTCAGGAGGCGTCAAACCCCTGATTATCGTTGCTGTGCGACAATACATGGGTTGGTGGCTCCAGTTGCCCTCAACATTTGGGCACATCCGGGGCGGTTTCCACCGCCAGCTACTCCGCTAGTCCTGCGATGTTTTCGGCCCGACTCCCTGACCCCATCTGCCTATGACTGGCGGGTTGCCCACACACCGGGCACCCAACAGGCCGATCTAAAGCGCCCCGGCGGCGCAACACCATGACATTTGAAGAATTGAACCTGGCCCCGGCCATTCTGAAGGCCGTGCTTGAGCAAGGCTATGACACCCCCACGCCCATCCAGGCGCAGGCCATCCCTGCCGTGCTGGCAGGCGGCGACCTGCTGGGCGGCGCCCAGACGGGCACCGGTAAAACCGCGGCCTTCACGCTGCCACTGCTGCAGCGCCTCTCCAGCGAGCCACGCCTGACCAACCGCCGCGGCGTCAATGCCGTACGCGCCCTCATCATGACGCCGACCCGCGAACTCGCGGCCCAGGTGGAAGAAAGCGTTCGCACCTACGGCAAATACCTGGACCTCACCTCGATGGTGATGTTCGGCGGCGTCGGCATGGGCGCGCAGATTGAAAAGCTACGCCGGGGCGTCGACATTCTGGTGGCCACCCCCGGCCGCCTGCTCGACCACGCGAGCCAGGGCACGCTGGACCTGAGCCAGGTGCAGATTCTGGTGCTCGACGAAGCCGATCGCATGCTGGACATGGGCTTCATCCACGACATCAAGAAGGTACTGGCGCTGGTGCCCAAGCAGAAGCAGTCGCTGCTGTTCAGCGCGACCTTCAGCGACGAGATCCGTGAGCTGGCCAATGGCCTGCTGAAGAACCCGGAATCCATCCAGGTCACGCCGCGCAACACCACGGTGCAGCGCATCACGCAGACCATTCACCCTGTCGGCCGCAGCAAGAAGAAAGCGCTGCTCACCCACATCATCAACGAGCACAACTGGAGTCAGGTGCTGGTGTTCACGCGCACCAAGTTCGGTGCCAACAACGTGGCCGAGCACCTGACCAAGCAGGGCATCCCGGCGATGGCGCTGCACGGCAACAAGAGCCAGACCGCCCGCACCCAGGCGCTGGCCGACTTCAAGAGCGGCACCATCCGCGCGCTGGTGGCCACCGACATTGCCGCCCGCGGCATTGACATCGACGAGTTGCCGCACGTGGTGAACTACGAGATTCCGAACGTCAGCGAAGACTATGTGCACCGCATCGGCCGCACCGGCCGTGCCGGCAACAGTGGCGAGGCCGTGAGCCTGGTGTGTCTGGACGAAGAAGGCTTCATGCAGGACATCGAGCGCTTCACCAAGCAGACCATTGAAAAAGTCATCGTGCCCGGTTTTGAAGCCGAACCCGGCGAGCGCGCCGAGCCCTTGGCCATGGGCCGCCAGACCATCTGGGGCGGCCTGGGTAAACCACCAAGCCGCGAAGTCATGCAGGCCGCCGCCAAGGCTGCCCGCTCGGAAATGATGCAGCGCATCCGTGAAACAAAGGGCGCGCAGCCTTCCCGTGGCGGTGGTGGTGGCGGAGGCCAAGGGGCACGCGGCCGTGGCCCTGCCGGTGGTGGCAATGGTGGTGGTAACAGTGGCGGTGGCGGCGGCTCAGGTCGCGGCCCGCGCACACCCAACCCGGGCCAGCCACGCCAGAGCTCAGGCTATTCGAACAACGGCCAGCCCGCTGGCGAGCAGCGTGCGCCTCGCCAGTCACAGCCTCCGCGCTTTCGCGACGATCAGCCACGCGCACCGCGCAATGAGTCCCGTGGTGAGCCACGCAACGATTTCGACAACCAGCAACCGGCCAGCCACGCCTCATCGGGCTTCCCTTCTTCTGGTCAGCCGACCGGCGGCAACCGTGGCGGCTTCCGGGGTGGTAACCGCTCCGGTGGTGGCGGTGGTGGTGGGCGCAGTGGCGGCCCGCGCCGCACGGGTGGGGGCTCTGGCCCTTACGGTGGACGCTAATGGGTGGACGTTGATTCACCGCCGATAAAGACAAAACGAAAAGGGCTCCACGGAGCCCTTTTTCAATGGCGGCGCTGGGCCGCAGACACCAGCGGCGTCAGGCCACCGGCTGGCGATACTGGGCCCAGGCTGCGGCCGTCGGCGTGGTTCCGGCACCGGGCAGCGCAGGCCGTGCGAAGTAGCCGTCGACCACCTCGGCCGGCTCAGTGAAGCAGTCCTTGATCCACGGAATGTATTCAAGCACCTCGCACGCCGGGTGTGCGTACGACAGGTGCACATGGACCTGGCTCATGTCCCCCGCGTGTGGCGCCACCGGCAGCCGGAAGGAATGGGCGGTGTCGCACACGCGCAGCACGTCGGTGAGGCCGGCCATGCGCGTCACGTCGGGTTGCACCCAGTCGATGGCCTGCTGCGCGAAGAACTCGGCAAACGCATCGGTGGTGTAGAGCTGCTCGCCCAGCGCCACAGGAATCGCCGTGGTGGCCGCCAG
>CALSAU010000084.1:0-7752 GCA_943372985.1 Polaromonas sp. YR568
GTGCTCTGGCGCGACAAGCAGATTGAATACACGCGCCTCGTCACCACCAGCCGGCGCGGGCCGCAGCGCGAATCGGTGTACCGGCCTTTCTGGGAGCTCACGCGTGCTGGCTTGCGCTATGCGTGCAAGCGCCTGGCGCTGGACCTCACGCCCGAGCGCGAGGAGCGGCTAATGAATCAATATCGCCACCTGTCGGCCTTTCCCGAGAACAAGGAAGTGCTGCAGGCGCTGAAGGCGCGCGGCGTGGTCACCGGCATCCTGTCGAACGGCGACCCGGCCATGCTCGACGTGGCGGTGCGCTCTGCCGGGCTGGACGGCCTGCTCGACCATGTGATCAGTGTCGACACCATCCGCCAGTACAAGACCACACCCGAAGCCTACGAACTGGGGCTGTCTGCCACCGGCCTGCCGGCGCAGCAGATTGCCTTTGTCAGCTGCAATGCGTGGGACGCGCTGGCCGCCACCTGGTTTGGCTACCAGACGCTGTGGATCAACCGCTACCAGCTGCCCTTTGAGGAACTGGACACCCAACCGGTGTTCACCGGGAGCAACCTGCGCGACGTGCTGACCTTGCCCGGTCTGGCAGGTTCGCGACAATAGAGGGTTGTCGGGAGCCGACTCGCTGATTCTTCAGTCTCCACGCACTTCTTCCACTGAATCTTCATTGAATCGTTTTTTATCTGTAATTTCATCGCCAACAAGGGACACCATGACAAGCGCCAACGCCACGACCGCGAACAAGAACAGCACGCCACGCACCACCTGCCACCGCCTCGAAGTGGCGACCAATCTGTACCGCTTCATTGAAGACGCGGTGTTGCCCGGCACCGGCGTGAGCAGCGAGAAGTTCTGGAAGGGCTTTGACGCCATCGTGGCCGATCTGGCACCGAAAAACATCGCCCTGCTGGCCGAGCGTGACCGCCTGCAGATTGAGCTGGACCACTGGCACAAGGCCCACCCCGGCCCGATCACCGACATGCCGGCCTACCGCGCGTTTCTGGAGAAGATCGGCTACCTCGTGCCGCAGCCGAAAAAAGTGAAGGCCACCACGTCGAATGTGGACGCCGAACTCGCCCGCCAGGCTGGCCCGCAGCTGGTGGTGCCCATCCTGAACGCACGCTACGCACTGAACGCGGCCAACGCGCGCTGGGGCAGCCTGTACGACGCGCTGTATGGCACCGACGCGATTTCTGAAGAAGGCGGCTGCGGCAAGGCCGGCCCCGGCGGCTCGGGCTACAACCCCAAGCGCGGCGCCAAGGTGATTGAGTACGCACGCCACGTGCTGGACCGCACCGCGCCGCTGAAAAAAGGCTCGCATGTGGGCAGCACCGGCTACAGCGTGCAGGACGGCAAGCTGCGCGTGAAACTCAAAGACGGCAGCAGCACGGGCCTGGCCGACAACGACCAGTTCGTCGGCTACCAGGGCGAGGCGAAATCGCCGTCGTCCATCCTGCTGGAGCACAACGGACTGCACCTCGACATCCGCATCAACCGCAAGACGGCCATTGGCGCGAGCGATGCCGCCGGCATGGCCGATCTGGTGATTGAGGCGGCGCTGTCCACCATCCTCGACCTTGAAGACTCGGTGGCGGTGGTCGATGCGGACGACAAAGTGCTGGCCTACAGCAACTGGCTCGGCATCCTCAAGGGCACGCTGACCGAAGAAGTCGCCAAGGGCGGCAAGACCTTCACCCGCGGCCTGAACGCCGACCGCGTGTACACCGCGCCCAAGGGCAAGAAGCCCGTCACGCTGCATGGCCGCTCGCTGATGTTCCTGCGCAATGTGGGCCACCTGATGACCAACCCGGCCATCCTGTACAAGGCCGCCGACGGCAGCACCAAGGAAATCCCCGAAGGCATCATGGACGCGGTGGTCACCACCACCATCGCCCTGCACGACCTGCAGCGCAAGGGCAAGGACGGCATCCGCAACTCCCGCAAGGGCAGCGTCTACATCGTCAAGCCCAAGATGCATGGCCCGGCCGAAGTGGCCTTTGCCAGCGAACTGTTTGGCCGTGTCGAAGCGGTGCTGGGCCTGAAAGAGAACACCGTCAAGCTCGGCATCATGGACGAAGAGCGCCGCACCAGCGTGAACCTCAAGGCCTGCATTGGCCAGGCTTCTGCGCGCGTGGCCTTCATCAACACCGGCTTCCTCGACCGCACCGGCGACGAGATGCACACCGCCATGCAGGCTGGCCCGATGATCCGCAAGGGCGACATGAAGACCACCGCCTGGATCAATGCCTACGAGAAAAACAACGTGCTCGTGGGCCTGGACTGTGGCCTGCGCGGCAAGGCGCAAATCGGCAAGGGCATGTGGGCCATGCCTGACCTGATGGCCGCCATGCGCGCACAGAAGATTGCCCACCCGCTGGCCGGCGCCAACACCGCCTGGGTGCCCAGCCCCACCGCCGCCGTGCTGCACGCGCTGCACTACCACCAGGTCAAGGTGAGCGACGTGCAAAAGCAGCTGGAGAAAACCAAGGCCGACAAGGAACGCGACAACCTGCTCGGCGGCCTGCTGCAGATCCCGGTGACCAACACACCGAACTGGAGCGCAGCCGAAAAGCAGCAGGAACTGGACAACAACGCGCAGGGCATCCTCGGCTACGTGGTGCGCTGGATCGACCAAGGCGTGGGCTGCTCCAAGGTGCCCGATATTCACAACGTGGGCCTGATGGAAGACCGCGCCACGCTGCGCATCAGCAGCCAGCACATCGCCAACTGGCTGCACCACGGCGTGGTGACCAAGGCCCAGGTGATCGAAACCTTTGAACGCATGGCCGCTGTGGTGGACAAGCAGAATGTGGGCGACAAGCTCTACAAGCCGATGGCCGGCAACTTCACGACCTCTGCCGCCTACAAGGCCGCACTGGACCTGGTGCTCAAGGGTCTGGAGCAGCCAAGCGGCTACACCGAGCCGCTGCTGCATGCATGGCGTTTGAAGGTGAAGGCTGCGGGCTGATTCATCGGCATTGCGCTGAAGTCAATCACGAAAAAACGGCACCTTCGGGTGCCGTTTTTTTATGCCGGCAAGGTGCCGGTGACTGCCGTACACCGAACTGCCGCGGCGCTTGCCGAGATGTATGAACACGCAACCAACTGCAACACTTTGAAAGTATCGCCTGTGCTTTGTCTGCACCGCCTTACCCTTGCAGCTCGGGCGTTTCAGGCACAGACTGAGCTCCTTCCGGTGGTTGTACGCCCGGCCTTTTGAGTTCACATCCATCGTATGCGCGTGATGCCCCGTAACTTTTCACCTCGTCCGGATCACTCTGCGTCTCATCCCGTCTGCCGGGTCGGGGCTGCGGGTGCAGCCATGACGCCACAAACCTGACGGAGCCCCGATGGCCGCGCGACCTGAAGTATTTGTCAAATGCCTGCAGCAGGCCGCAACGGCGGCCGGCCCGGCCATGCAGCGCAGCCTGGATGATGCGGTGGCGGCCATCCAGTTCGCCGAGTCGATGAGCCCGCAGGGCGCCGAGCGCGAGCAGCTGGGTCTGGCCTGGCGCGGCTTGATGACCCATCAGCCGACATGGTGCGCGCGTTACCCGGAACGCTTGCAGACCCTGTTTGCGACCAGTGCCGCTGTCGACGGCATGGACGGCGATGCGATGGTCGCTGGCGAGCTGTCCCCTTACGGTGAATGGCGCCCTGCGCGGCCTGCGTCACTGTCACTGGTGGACGATGCCGATGTGTCGCGGGCCATTGAATCCTCGCGTCTGGCGCAGCAGGTGCGGCCGGCCGTCGAGACGCTGCTGGCCGAGCTCGACAAACTGATGAGCTCGGTGCGTGGGCTGTCGAGCGTGCGGCCCGACATGAACCCGCTGCAGCCCGAGGTGTTTGTTCGTGCGCTGCAGGAGCTGATGGGCGAGGCGGGTGCCGATCCGGCGCTGGTGGCGCTGTGGGTGCGGCATCTGGGTGATCCGTTCGGGCGCGAGCTGGGGCTGGTGTACGAGCAGCTCATCAACCTGCTGGAAATGTCGAATGTGCAGGGCGTCAATTACCGCGTGACGTCCAAGGCGCCTTCCGCGCAAGCCGCCGTGTCGGCCGTAAACCGCCAGCCGGCCCCAGCGGAAGCCCAGCCCAGTGGCTGGCATGAAGAGGGCGTGTTCTCGTCCGGCCCCGCTCCGCTGGAGGCGACGCCGCAACCGGTGCAGTATGCCGACCTGTCCAACTTCGAAATCCGCGAGGAGCTGTTTCAGGAGTTTCTTTTCAACGGTGGCAAGCAGGCGGCGGCCCGCCCTTTGGCGCCCACCTATTACGACAACGTCGAGGAAGAGCTGAAGAACCTGAAGGCAGCGCCTGATTCTGCGCCTGCACCGCTGATCGACCTGCCGGTACCCACGGTGCGTCAGGACGCCGCGCTGCCCGGCAGCGCGCCCCGCGCCCGCGTGGACGAGCGAACCCAGCTCAACCAGCAGGTCTGGGGCCCGTACGGCCGGGCCCGTGAACGCGCGATGGTACGCACCCAGCTCAAGAAGGAAGCGCAGCACGTCGATCAGGTGCTGGGGCTGGAGGTGGTGCGCAAGGTGGTCGGCCAGGTGGCACAGGACCCGCGCCTGCTGGTGCCAGTGCGCGAAGCGATTGTGGCGCTGGAGCCATCGCTGCTGCGCCTGGCCATGGTGGATCCGCGCTTTTTCAGCGACGAGCGGCACGCCGGCCGGCGCCTGCTGGAACGCGTGGCGCAGCGCAGCTTCAAGTACAACGACACATCGAACGCGGAGTTCCGCACTTTCCTTGCACAGGTCACGCAGACCTTCAAGACGCTCAACGAACAGGACATCGAAGACTTCGTGCCCTTTGTCGATGCCATGACCGAGCTGGACCAGCACTGGACCGAGCTCGACAAGCGCGACTCGCAGCAGCGCGACCACATCGTCAAGACCATGCGCTTTGCCGAAGACCGGCAGTTGCTGGCCGACCGCATCGCCAAGGGGCTGAGCGAGCGCTCTGACCTCGACAAGGTGCACCGGCTGGTGCTGGAGTTCATCCTCGGCCCTTGGGCGCTGGTGATGGCCCATGCCCGGCTCACCGACACCCGCAACCAGATCGACCCCAGGGGCTTCGGCTCCGTGGTGCCCGATCTGGTGTGGAGCGTCAAGCGCGAGGTCACGCTGCGCCGGCCTTCCAAACTGTTCGCCATGATTCCCGGCCTGCTGGCACGGATCAACGAGGGCCTGACACTGATTGGTCAGGACCCGCGTGAAAGCGACGCCTTCTTCGAGGCCCTGATGAAGCTGCACCGGCCGGTGCTCAAGCTGCGACGCCTCAAGACCCGGCGCGATGCCGAGGCCTCGGGCTTGACGCCGCTGGAAGGCGATGCAGGTTCTGGCGATCAGGACGATTCGTACGACTACCTCGACGGCGAGCAGCTGTACGACCCGGAAAGCGACGACCTGGGAGATACCGAGCAGGAAGACTATGTCGACTCCCGCCAGCTGCTGGTGGAAGACGCCGAGGGCCTGCCCTGGATGGGGCGCGACGAGTTGCACGCCGCCGGCTTTGAAGACACGGTGCAGACCGACTACGGCGAACTGCATGGCGAACTCTATGCCGAGACGCAGGACCCGATGGCCAGCCAGCCTGCTCGGCCTGCAACAGGGGTCACCGCGTCCGCGCTGCCGTCCGACGATGAGCCTGAGCTGACACCAGAGCAGGCCGAGCAGCTGCTCAGGGGCCTGCGCACCGGCGACTGGGTGGACCTGCATTCCCGCCGGCAGTGGCTGCGGGCGCAGCTGATCTGGGTCGGCAGCAAGGGCACGCTGTTCATGTTCCTGAGCCATGGCGGGCAACCGCATTCGATGACCAAGCGCAGCTGTGAGCGGTTGATCCGCGAGCGCCTGCTGCGGCCTGTGGACACCCATGGCGTGGTGGAGCAGGCGCTGGATGCGGTGGTGTCCGAGCTCGCGGGCGGCGAGGGCAGCGAGAGCGACCACAGCGCAGGCGCTGATGCCGCACGTTTGCGCGCTGCGATGAACACCGAGTCTGCTGCGGCCTGATTCAGGGATTGCCTCGCGCGGCCTGGCCTCAGCGGCAAGTCGCGAGCTCGGTCAAGCCTGCCAGACCCCATAGCCTGCTTCACGCAGGCCAATGCCCAGCTCCACTTCCATGTCGCGCGCAGCGTCGTACGGCATCGGGTTGTACATGGTGTACAGCTGGGGCAGCAGGCGCAGGCCGAAGTCGCGCACAAAGCGGTTCGACTGAATCCCGGCCTTGTGCTTGTCAAAGCGCAGGTCCACGTCCAGCCCGGTCATGCCCACGTACACAAAGGGCTTGCCCAATTGATGGTCGGGGTTGGCACGCCTAAAGCGCGCCACGTCCCAGACCTCGGGCGCCAGTTCAATGACGTAGACGCTGTAGTGGTGGCTTCGGGGTGTGCGGGGTGTGCGCGGCATGTGGACGGCAGTGTAAAACTGTCAGCCATGCTGCTGCGCCGCTACGACTGCCAGTTGTCCGCACTGACCACCAGGTGGATGAAGTGCAGCTTGGCGATCACGTCCCGTGGCAGCACAAACGGATAGAAGTCAGGCTGCCCCATGCTGCGCGACATTTCGTTGAGCATGGTGGTCAGTCGCGTCCAGTGGTTCAGGAAGTTGAGGAACTGCGGTGCCGTGGCGTGGTCCGGCTGGTACAGCGCATCCAGCGTGAAGGGCGTGAATTCGAGGTCAAAGCGGTCCACGCTCAAGCCGAAGCTCAGGGCGGTGTCGATGGCGTCGCGCATGTGCAGGTAGTGGGCCCAGCACTCGGCCCAGTCTTCCCAGGGGTGAGCGCTCGCGTAGGCGCTGACAAAGCGCTGCGGCCAGTCGGGCGCCGGGCCTTCGTCGTAATTGCGCTGCAGGCTGCGCGCGTAGTCGATGGACTCGTCACCAAACAGCGCGCGAAAGCCCTCCACCCAGTGGGTGCCGGAAATCAGGCGGTCCCAGTAGTAGTGGCCGACCTCGTGGCGGAAATGCCCGAGCAGCGTGCGGTAAGGCTCGCGCAGGGCCATGCGCACCGCTTCGCGCTTGGCATCGTCGGCCTCGTCCACATTCAGCGTGATGAGACCGGTGTCGTGCCCGGTCATCACATGCGGGCCGTTTACCGGCGAGCGCAAAAAGTCGAACATCAGGCCGTGCTGTGGGTCCTCGCTCAGGCGCGAGGCCACCGGCAGTCCGAGCAGGATCAGCGACGACACCAGCCGGCGCTTGGCCAGTTCCACCAGCCCCCACAGGTAGCCGTTGTCAGGCTCCGAAGGATCGGTGAGATCGGGAATGGTGCGGTTCAGCCGGCAGGCGCGGCACATGTCGTGCGGATCATCGTGTGCCATGAGCCAGTTGCATGAGGCCGGCGTGGAGAGGTTGAGGCAGCGCCGGTACAGCTGCTCACCTGATTCCACGTTCGGTATCGACGGCCCCTGCGACTGTGATTGCCACGCCGAGGGCGCCATGCCGTCCTGTCCGTGGGCGTTGTCGGTGCTGGCGGTGCTCGCGGTGATGCCAGTGTTGTTGGTGCCATCCGTGGCAGGGGCAGACTCCTGACCCGGAATCTGCTCCAGCGCCGGCGGGTGCGGGTCATCCGGCGGCGCGTGAAGCGGGGCGCCGCTCGCCTGCCATGCCTGCCAGGTGCCGGGCTGCGGCCCGGGCATCAGCGGCAGCAACAGGCCACGCTCGCAGTCATAGCCCAGCGGCGTGTTGCAGGCCAGGCACTTGCTGTTGCGAAAGAACACCGGCTGTCCGCACTGGCAGTGGTAGTTGCGTCCGGCCAGCAGCG
>CALSAU010000085.1:0-7740 GCA_943372985.1 Polaromonas sp. YR568
CAGGTCAGCAGCGACGATGTCGGCTTCGGGGCGGTAGGGAGAGGGCAAACGGGGAGAGGTGAACATCGGGGGCTCCGGAAAAATAGTTCTGACGAATGGCATACGCCACAGACAATTCGCCTATATTGCTTGGCGATTGAATAAATTTCACACCAAATTAATACCGATAAACCGGATATTTCACTACCCATGTTCGAACCCTCACCCGATCTCGACCGCATCGACCTGAAAATCCTGAATGTTCTGCAGCAGGACGGGCGCATCTCCAACCTGAAGCTGGCCGAGAGCGTGGCGCTCTCGCCCACGGCTGTGCTGGCCCGCGTGCAGCGCCTCGGCCGCGACGGCTACATCCTCGGCTACGAGGCGTTGCTGAACCCACTCAAGCTGGGCGCCGGCATGATGGTGTTTGTTGAAGTGCTGCTGGACCGCACCACACCCAATGTGTTTGAAGCCTTCAAGGCCGCGGTGCAGGTGCGGCACGAGATCATGGAGTGCCACATGGTCGCCGGCGGCTTTGATTACCTGCTCAAAACCCGCATGGCCGACATGGCGGCCTACCGGTCTTTTGCGGGCACGGTGCTGTGGCAATTGCCAGGTGTAAGGGAAACGCGTACGTATGCGGTGATGGAAGAAGTCAAAAGTACGCAGCGGCTGGCCCTGGGGGTTTAATCACTGCGGCAAAGCGCCGCATTTGTATTGCCATGTGTGAGCGAGTGCGTTAAGTTGTACAGCCCGAACACTGCGGTGTTCGGCCCTGTGCACGATCAGCGCGATCCACACGATCTGCGCTTCCAGTCATGACCCGAAAGGAAACTGCGATGACGCTCAAACCATGGCCCGCCCTGTTGGCATTGCTTCTTGGATGGAGCGCAGTGACCGCGCAAGCCGCCGACCCCGGCGTGAGCGACAACGAAATCCGCATCGGCCAGTTCGCGGCGCAGACCGGCCCGGCGGCAGAACTCGGCAAGCGCATGCAGGTCGGCATCCTCGCACATTTCAGTGCAGTGAATGCGGCGGGCGGCATCAACGGCCGCCAGCTCAAGCTGATCTCGCGCGACGACGGCTATGAGCCCGAGAAAGCGGCCGCCGCCGTGAAGGCGCTGATTGAAGAAGACAAGGTGTTTGCGCTGATCGGCTCGGTCGGCACACCCACCACGCTGGCGGCAGTTCCGGCGATCAACGCCGCTGGCATTCCACTGATCGGCCCCTTCACCGGCGCGCAGGCGCTGCGTGAGCCCTTCAACCGTAACCTGTTCCATGTGCGGGCCAGCTACTTCGACGAGACAGAGCGCATCGTGCAGCACCTGAGCACGCTGGGCATCAAAAAGATCGCTGTGTTCTACCAGAACGACTCCTATGGCAAGGCCGGGCTGGCCGGGGTGGAGCGGGCGCTGACCAAGCGCAACCTCAAGCCGGCAGCAGCCGTGACGGTGGAGCGCAACAGCGTGGACGTGACAGCAGCACTGGCAGAAATCCTGAAGGCGGCGCCCGAAGCGGTGATCCAGATCAGCGCGTACAAATCCTGCGCAGCACTGATCAAGCAGGCGCGCGCCAAAGCCTATGGCGGGCAGTTTTTCAATGTGAGCTTTGTCGGCTCGCAGGCGCTGGCCAATGAACTGGGCGACGCGGGTGTCGGGGTGACCATTTCGCAGGTGGTGCCCTTCCCCTACATCGCGTCGTCGGTCGTGGTGCGTGAATACCAGCAGCGCATGACGGAGGCCGGTCAGAAGGAATTCGACTTCTCCAGCATGGAAGGCTTTCTGGCCGCCAAGGTCTTCACCGAAGGGCTGCGCCGCACCGGCAAGAACCTCACCCGGGACGGCCTGATGACGGCGCTGGAGTCGCTGCGCGACCTCAACATGGGCGGCTTCACCATCAACTACGGGCCGAAGGAACACGAGGGCTCGCGCTACACCGACCTCACCATCATCGGGCGCGGCGGCAAGTTCATGCGTTGACGCCTGTCCCGGCGACCCATCACCGCACGGTACGCGCGGTGATCAGGCCACGCAGGTGATTTACAGACTGAGGCGCCGGACCAATAATCCGGCTCATTGCCAACTTCCGGGAGACCGAACATGAATCACCGCCGCCTGCTGTGCGCCACCGCACTGGTGCTGGCCGCCGCCTCAACCGCCCACGCCCAGAGCATGAAGCCGGGCCTCTGGGAAGTGAACAACAAGATGGGCGGCAGCCCCGAGATGGACAAGGCCATGGCCCAGATGCAGCAGCAGATGGCCAGCATGTCGCCTGCGCAGCGCAAGCAGATGGAAGACATGATGGCCAAGCAGGGCATGAGCATGGGCGGTGCGGCCAACGGCGGCATGGTCATGAAGATGTGCATGACCAAGGAGATGGCCGAACGCAACGAGGTGCCGATGCAGCAGCAGGGCAACTGCACCACCACGACCAGCGACAAGACCGCCACCGGCATGAAGATGAAGTTCACCTGCACCAACCCACCTTCCAGCGGCGAGGGCCAGATGACGTTCTCCGGTGACAGCGCTTACACGATGAAGATGAAGATCAACAGCAGTGGCCAGGGCGGCCCCAAAACCATGACCATGGACGCTTCGGGCAAGTGGCTGGGCAGCGACTGCGGTGCCATCAAGCCGATGACGATGCCGAAGAAATAAAGGGTTTCATCACGGGCCAGCCGACCTGACCACCGTGCGGCACACCCCATGGAAACTCCAGACAACAAGGCGATTGCCGATGCGGTGCTCGCGCTGGTGAGCCAGCGTGGGGCATCGTCCAGCGCCTGCCCGTCCGAGGTGGCACGCAGGCTGGCACCCGACCACTGGCGACAGCTGATGCCGCAGGTGCGCGAGGTGGCCTCCCGGCTGGCGACTCAGGGTGAGATCGAGATCACGCAGCGCGGCGTCGCTGTGTCACCTCAGGGCCCGTGGACGGGCCCGATCCGGCTGCGGCAGCCACCCGACACATGACACCGGCCCAGGCGCTGGCTCAGCCCCGGCCACCAAAAATGGCCGTGCCCACCCGCACCATGGTGCTGCCCGCGTGAATGGCCGCTTCCAGATCCGACGTCATGCCCATCGACAGGGTGTCCATCGGCTTGAGCAAAAAGCCGGCGGCGTTGATGCTGTCGAACAGGTCTTTGGTCTGGCGGTGAACGGCGAGCGCGGCATCGAAACTGTCGGCAGGCTCCGGAATCGCCATCAGGCCGCGCAGCGTCAAGCGCGGCAGCGCCGCCACCCCCCGCGCCAGCGCCATGGCTTCATCGGGCGACACACCGGACTTGTTGGCCCCGCCGTCGATATTGACCTGCAGACACAGCTGCAGCGGTGGCAGCTCTGGCGGCCGCTGCTCGCTCAGGCGCTGCGCGATCTTCAGCCGGTCCACCGACTGCACCCAATCAAAATGCTCGGCCACCAGCCGGGTCTTGTTGCTCTGCAGCGGACCGATGCAATGCCACTCCAGCGGGGCACCAACAGAGCCGGGGTGATCGCCCTGCCAGGCCCGCAGCGCCAGGATTTTCTCGACGCCCTCGGCCACGTAGTTTTCGCCAAATGCCCGCTGACCGTCAGACATGGCGTCGATCACCGCATCGGCACCAAAGGTTTTGGAGACCGCCAGCAGACGCACCGCAGCAGGGTCGCGGCCAGCGGCCACGCAGGCGGTGGTGATGCGGTCGCGTACACCTTGGAGATTACGCACAATCATGGTCATAATCGAACTGTAAACCGGTCTGGACACTGCGCGTCTGGACGCCGCACCCTGCCATGAACACCGACTAGCAAGGATCCCGAGGGATGGACATCACCCAACTGTTGGCCTTTAGCGTCAAGAACAAAGCCTCTGACCTGCACCTGTCGGCCGGGCTGCCCCCGATGATCCGCGTGCACGGCGATGTGCGCCGCATCAACATCGATCCGCTGGACCACAAGCAGGTGCATTCCATGGTGTACGACATCATGAACGACACCCAGCGCAAGACTTACGAAGAATTCCTGGAAGTCGACTTCTCGTTCGAGATTGACGGCCTCGCGCGCTTTCGCGTCAACGCCTTCAACCAGAACCGGGGGGCCGGTGCCGTGCTGCGGACGATTCCCTCGAAGATTCTTTCGCTGGAGCAGCTGAACGCGCCCAAGATCTTCGGCGATCTGGCGCTCAAGCCGCGCGGCATGGTGCTGGTCACCGGCCCGACCGGCTCGGGCAAGTCCACCACGCTGGCGGCCATGGTCAACTTTCTGAACGAGACCGAGTACGGCCACATCCTCACGGTGGAAGACCCGATCGAGTTTGTGCACGAATCCAAGAAATGCCTGGTCAACCAGCGTGAGGTCGGCCCGCACACGCTGAGCTTCAATGCCGCTTTGAAGTCCGCCCTGCGGGAAGACCCGGACGCGATTCTGGTCGGCGAGATGCGCGACCTGGAAACCATTCGCCTCGCCATGTCCGCCGCTGAAACCGGCCACCTGGTGTTCGGTACGCTGCACACCTCAAGCGCCGCCAAGACGGTGGACCGGATCATCGACGTGTTCCCTGCCGAAGAGAAGGAAATGATTCGCGCCATGCTGTCCGAATCGCTGCAGGCGGTGATTTCGCAGACGCTGTGCAAGACCAAGGACGGCCAGGGCCGCGTGGCGGCGCACGAGATCATGCTGGGCACCAGCGCCATCCGCAACCTGATCCGTGAAGCCAAGGTGGCGCAGATGTACTCGTCGATCCAGACCGGCAACAGCGTGGGCATGCAGACGCTGGACCAGAACCTGACTGACTTGGTCAAGCGCAATGTGATCTCCGCTGCCGAGGCGCGCAGCAAGGCCAAAATCCCAGAGAACTTTCCAGGGTGAACATGGGCCACACTCGCAGAACGGACTTGTTCCCTTCAAGCAGGAGCCGCGGAACCGGCTTTGCCGGGCCGCAGGCGGAGCGGCCACCTCGGGGGGCAGCGAACCACACGAAGTGGGGAGCGTGGGGGCAGTATTTTTTAGGAGTCGTTCATGGAACGCGACCAGGCCAGTAAATTCATCAACGATCTGCTCAAGCTGATGGTCAGCCGCAATGGCAGTGACCTGTTCATCACCGGCGACTTTCCGCCCGCGATGAAGGTCGACGGCAAGGTGACCAAGGTGTCGCCGCAGCCGCTCAATGCCGGGCACACGCTGGCGCTGGCGCGCGCCATCATGAACGACAAGCAGGCCGCCGAGTTCGAGCGCACCAAGGAATGCAACTTCGCCATCTCGCCGCCCGGCGTGGGCCGCTTCCGTGTGAATGCCTTTGTGCAGCAGGGCAAGGTCGGCATGGTGATGCGGACGATTCCGGCCACGCTGCCCACCATCGACGGGCTGGGCGTGCCGCAGGTGCTAAAGGACGTGGTGATGTCCAAGCGCGGCCTGACGATTCTGGTGGGCGCCACCGGCTCCGGTAAATCCACGACGCTGGCCGCCATGGTGGACTGGCGCAATGAGCAGTCCTACGGCCACATCATCACGATTGAAGACCCGGTCGAGTTCGTGCACGCGCACAAGAACTGCGTGATCACGCAACGTGAAGTGGGTCTGGACACCGACAGCTGGGAAGCCGCGCTGAAGAACACCCTGCGCCAGGCGCCCGATGTCATCCTGATGGGCGAGATTCGCGACCGTGAAACCATGGAGCATGCCATCGCCTTTGCCGAAACCGGTCACCTGTGCCTGGCCACGCTGCATGCCAACAGCGCCAACCAGGCGCTGGACCGCGTGATCAACTTCTTCCCGGAAGAGCGCCGCGCCCAGTTGCTGATGGACCTGTCGCTCAACCTCAAGGCGATGATCTCGCAGCGGCTGGTGCCCAAGCAGGACGGCAAGGGCCGTTTTGCAGCGGTGGAAGTGATGCTCAACTCGCCGCTGATTTCCGACCTGATCTTCAAAGGTGATGTTTCCGAGATCAAGGAGATCATGAAAAAGAGCCGCAACCTGGGCATGCAGACTTTCGACCAGGCGCTGTTCGACGCCTTCGAGGCCAGTCACATCACCTACGAAGACGCGCTACGCAATGCCGACTCGGTGAACGACCTGCGCCTGCAGATCAAGCTCAACTCCCAGCGCGCCAAGTCCAGCGACCTGTCGGCCGGCACGGAGAACTTCGCGATCGTTTAACGGCGTTGCGCTGCCCGCAAAACCGATTTGCACAGGGCAGCGTTTCGCATCTGGCTAACGCCGGGCACAGTCGGGCATTCCTTCAGGAGAATGCCATGCCTTATGTTCGCATTGAATTGCCGCCAACGATCGCACCGGAACGCGCCCACCCCATCGGTGATGCCGTGCACGACGCGATGGTCGAAACCATCGCCGTCCCGGTCGATGACAAATTCCAGTTGATTACCCGACATCCGCCGGGCGCCATCGTCTGCACGCCCGAGTACCTGGGCGTCAAGCACACCGCGCAGGCGCTTTTCATCCAGATCTTCCTGGCGCCTGGCCGCACGCTTCAGCAGAAGCGCGCCCTGTACGCCATGATTGCACGCGACGTGTCCGCGGCGGCGCAAGTGGGCCCATCGGACGTGCTCATCAGCCTGGTCGAAACCCTGCGAGAGAACTGGTCGTTCGGCGATGGGGTGGCTCACTACACGTTGTGAGCTGCGCGCCTAGAATTGCCTCTTCACTCCAGGAGCCGCGACCGATGTCTTCGACAAACACCAAAACCTACGAACCCTCCACCCCCTGCAAGGTTGCCTTTCTGGGCCTTGGCGTCATGGGCTTTCCCATGGCTGGCCATCTGGCGCTGGCAGGGCATCACGTCACCGTGTACAACCGCAGCGCGGCGAAGGCCGAGGCCTGGGTGGCTGAGTTCAAGGGCCAGTCAGCAGCCACGCCCCGCGAAGCGGCAGCGGGCGCCGACATCGTCTTTTGCTGCGTCGGCAACGACGACGACCTGCGCGGCGTGGTGCTGGGCGCCAATGGTGCACTGGCAGGCATGAAGCCCGGCGCGGTGTTCGTGGACCACACCACCGCCTCGGCCAGTGTGGCGCGCGAGCTGTACACCGCCGCCAAAAACCTCGGTCTGCACTTTGTCGATGCGCCGGTGTCGGGCGGTCAGGCCGGTGCACAAAATGGCGTGCTCACCGTCATGTGCGGTGGCGACAAGGCCGCTTTTGACGCGGTGCGTCCTGCGGGCATGGCTTTTTCCAAGGCCTTCACCCTGATGGGCGACAGCGGCGCCGGCCAGCTCACCAAGATGGTCAACCAGATCTGCATCGCCGGTCTGGTGCAGGGGCTGAGCGAGGCGATTGCCTTCGGCCAGAAAGCCGGGCTTGACGTGAACCTGGTGCTGGACGTGATTGGCAAGGGCGCCGCCCAAAGCTGGCAGCTGGACAACCGCGGCAAGACCATGGTGGCTGACAAGTTCGACTTCGGTTTTGCGGTGGACTGGATGCGCAAGGACCTCGGCCTCGTGCTGGATGAGTCCAAACGCAACGGAGCACGCCTGCCCGTCACTGCACTGGTGGACCAGTTCTATGCCGACGTGCAGGCCATGGGCGGCCAGCGCTGGGACACCTCCAGCCTGATTCGCCGGCTGAAGTAATCAGCCACGGCCATCAACGAAAAGGGCCTTCGCGCCTCCCCTCTCGTCCGGGTGGCAATCACCAGCAGGTGCTGCGGGACTGGCTTTGCCGGACCGCAGGCGCCGCCCCTTGGGAGAACAGGCTACACGCAGTGAGCCTGGACGGGGGTTTTTATGGTTTGTTGGCAGTCGCCGGCTGCGGCTTGGCTGGGGTCGGCAGCATGCGCGCCA
>CALSAU010000086.1:0-7730 GCA_943372985.1 Polaromonas sp. YR568
CCAGCCGCCACGGCCCCCGGTGTCACCTGCGGGTCGGGGATAAACCCTCATGGTTTGTCGCGGCAACCCGGGGTGAGGATCTCAGCGGTAGAGCGCCGGCCGCTTCTGCAGAAAGGCCTCTATGCCTTCGCCCCCGTTGGCATGGTGCAGGTTGCGAACGAAGTGATCGCGCTCGCTCGCCAGCTGTCCGGTCAGCGTGGCGCCAGGCGCTTCGTTGATCAGTTCCTTGATGCTGGCCAGCGAATTCGGTGCGCGCTCGTTGAGTCGCGCCGACAGCTGCAGCGCTTCGCCCAGGGCCTGACCCGCCGACGTGACGCGGTTGAGCACGCCCAGCGCGTGCAGCCGGGCTGCACCGATGCGTTCACCGCACATCAGCAACTCGCTGGCCAAGGCCCGGGGCAGGGCGCGTGCCAGTGCCCAGCTGCCCCCGCCATCTGGCGACAGCCCCACCGTGCTGTACGACATCACAAACACGGCGTTGTCGGCAGCCACGATGAAGTCACAGGCCAGTGCCAGTGAAAACCCGGCACCGGCGGCGGCCCCTTCGACGGCGGCAATCACCGGCTTGGGGTAGGTGCGTATCGAGTCGATCCAGTTGTGCAGACCTTCAATGCTCTGCGCCTGCACGTCGGGGTGCTCCGCCCGGTTGGCCTGCAGGCGCTGCAGGTTACCCCCCGCGCAAAACATGCTGCCCTCGCCGGTGATGATCACGCTGCGGATTTCCGGGTTGTTCTCCGCGGCGTTCAGCGCCTCGATGCCAGCCGCGTAGATGTCTGGTCCCAGGGCATTGCGATGCTCCGGATTGCTGAGCGTGAGGATCAGCGTCGCACCTTCGCTGGTGCTTTTGAGTGAGCCTGCCATGTGAATACGGGTCCGTTCAGTTGGAAGAAGCCATGAGGCGATGGTGACCTTGCCCCATGGCACAGTGCCAGACCAGCAGACGCCGCGGATCTGGCTCCGCCAGTCCGCAGGCGTCGCCCCCTAGAGGGGGGAAGGCGCTACACGCAGTGAGCGTCCGACGGGGGGGAGTCATGATTCCTGATGCATCAGGCTCAACCCGATCGCCCCCCGGCGTCGCAGCCAGGGCGAGGGCCGATAGCGCTGGTCGCCATACACCGTCTGCATGTTGAAGAGCACCTCCAGCACATTGGTGGGACCGTAGCGGTCGCCCATGGCCAGAGGACCCATCGGGTAGCCAAGGCCCAGGGTGACGGCAGTCTCGAGGTCTTTCGGTGAGCAGATGCCTTGCTGGCAGATGTCGCTGGCGATGTTGACGATGGTGGCCACCACGCGCTGGGTGACGAATCCGCCGCTGTCACGGATCACGCTGACGGCCTTGCCATCGCGTGCGAACAGGGCGTGCGCTGCATCGCGCATGTCGGTACGGGTGGCCGGGTTGGTGGCCAGCACGCGGCGCCTGGTGGCGGCGTCGTCAATCAGCAGGTCGATGCCGATGGTGCGGGCCGGGTCCAGACGTTCCACCACCGCCACCGTGGTGATGTCAAAGCCCAGCGGCGCCACAATCATCAGCGCCTGCGGCGAGGCGGAGGCACCGGTTTCAATTTTCGCGCCCAGGTCCTTGAGCAGTTGCAACAACTCTGAACGGCGCGAGGCGCGCGGCGACACCCAGAGCGGTGGCAGGTTCTCGACCTGCGGGATGGCGGGCTCGGCAGGCGTCTGCATCGCGCCATCGACATAGCGGTAAAACCCTTCGCCAGTCTTGCGGCCGAGCACGCCGCCGGCCAGCCGCTGCGCGGTGATGACACTGGGGCGGTAACGGGCTTCTTCAAAGTACTGGTGGTAAATCGACTCCATCACCGGATGCGACACGTCCAGCGCGGTGAGGTCCATCAGTTCAAACGGGCCGAGCTTGAAACCGGCCTGGTCTTTCAGGATGCGGTCGATGGTGGCGAAATCGGCAATGCCTTCACTGATGATGCGCAAGGCCTCGGTGCCGTAGCCGCGCCCGGCGTGGTTGACGATGAATCCCGGTGTGTCCTGAGCCTGCACGGGTGTGTGGCCCATCTGCCGCGAATACGTGCAAAGCCCGGCGCAGACAGAAGGGTCGGTCTTCAGGCCCGCAATCACTTCCACCACCTTCATCACCGGGACGGGGTTGAAGAAATGCAGGCCCGCCAGACGCTCTGGTCGCCTGAGCTTGGCGGCCATGGCCGTCACGGACAGCGACGAGGTGTTGGTGGCCAGGATGGTTGTGTCGGGCACTACAGCTTCAAGTTCGGCGAACAGGGCGCGCTTGACGTCCATTCGCTCCACCACGGCTTCGATCACCAGGTCGCACGCGGCCAGATCAGCCAGCGTGTTTCCAGCCACCAGCGCCTTGGTGTAGCCGGCCACCTGTTCGGCCTGGAGCCGGCCTTTGCCGAGCAGCTTGTCCCACTGCGCCGTGATGTCTTTCAGTGCCTGGGAGGTGGCCATGATTTGTGAGTCAAAAAGTACTACACGACTTCCGGCCTGTGCTGCGATTTGCGCGATGCCGCGACCCATGGCGCCGGCACCCACAACGCCGACTGTTTTATATTGTGGTTCCATGAGGTGCATTATTGCCCAGCGTCTTTCACAAGGCTGGTTCAAAATGGCGTCAGGAATCATTGCCTCCGTCCGAACAGGTTCGTCTTTCTGTGCACTATCGTTACTTTTCAACCGCTCTGCTGGCTGTCATGACGGTCACTGGGGCCCACGCCGTGACGCTGGGCTCCAATCTCCGGTCGGCCGTCAATGGTGAGCCGCTCGATCTGCTGATTCAGAGCCGGCTCGATGCCAGCGAAGATCCGGAAAAATTGTGTCTGCAGGCAGAGGTTTTCTACTCAGACCGCAAGGTCGACAGCCAGAACGTGCAGCTGCAGTCTGAAAAAACCGCCGTAGCCGGAGAGGCTCTGATACGCGTCCGGACCAGCGTCCCGGTGGACGGGCCCGTGGTGACCGTCCATCTGAGCGGCGGTTGCCAGCAGAAGATGGTGCGACGCTACACCGTGCTGGCCTCGGTGGCGCCCCGGTTGGGTGGCCCCCGGTCTGACAATCCGGACCGTCTGCAGGCGCTGGAGACCAGCCTGCAGCGCGTCCAGGAACAGTTGCGTGAGAGCAATGCGGCACAGGCGCAACTTCGCAATCAACTGGAGGTGGCCCGGGCTGAGCGCTACTTCAACGGCTGGGTCTTCACCTTGATGTCACTGTTGGCGCTGGCCTTGCTGGGCATTTTTTTCCTGCGTTCGCAATTGGGCAAGTTGCAGGCGGCGTCTTTGAGCGGTGCAGGAAGCAGGGCCGGAAGCAGGGCCCGAGGCCCGTCTGAAGCGGCGCCCAGTGCGGCGCAGGAATTCAGCTCCCGTTTTGGTGATCTGGTCGCGCCTGCACCGTCCAGACACACCGACTTTTCCGTTTTGTCGGCGCTTGAACCTGATGAGGATGTGTCGGTTCCTGTTCCCGCCCCTGCTGAAGCGGCACCCGAGGCCCCACGCAGCCAGACCCGCTCGAGTGGTCCGGCGACGCTGGCGCCCGGATCGCCTTTGCCGCGAAGGGACCGCAACCGGTTTTCAGTCAGCGTGCCACACGACATCGGCGGAGCCACTGCCGCCGAGCTGGTGGATTTGCAGCGTGAACTGGACCGTCTGGCCCGGCGCGGAGAGCAGGGCAGGGCGGTGGAATTGTTGCTGCGCCACCTGGCCAAGAACGTCAATACTGGCATGGTGGTGTACCTGAACCTGTTTCACCTGTACCAGCAGCTTGACCGTCCGCAGGACTACGAGAAGCTCAGGGCCGATTTCAATCAGGTCTACAACGCGTCCATTCCGCCCTTTGGCGATTTTGTGAGCAGTGGGCCGGGCATTGAGGGAGCACCCGCCCTGCTTGAAAAGATACAGGCGCTCTGGCCGCAGCCAGCCGTTCTTCAGGTGATTGAGTCCGCCTTGTTCAAGCCGGTGGATGGACAGCCCGCCATGGTGGATTTACGCACCTGCACCGACCTGCTGAGCCTCTACGAGTTCGCCAAATTCATGAGCGAGAGCGCTGTTGATCTGCTCGATGGCGTGACGGGCGTGGATGCCCTGCAGCGCGCCATGACCCCGCCCGCATCGCGCCGTTTAGGGATTGACATTGATCTCACCGAACCCGGTGAACTCAAGCGCAAACCTGCAAGCAGTCGTGTGGAAGGGGGGCGTGCCCTGGCGGGGGCTCACGGCACTCAGTCCGGCGATTCAGCGCAGTCTAACGAAGTGTCTTTCGAGCCCACGCTTCTGGACAACCTGGTGGATTTCGACGACAACGACACCGGCTACGGCACCGGCGATTTTCCGAAGCCCGCCTGAGTTGTGCGGCGCGGGTCGAGGGGACCGCCGCCAGTTGCCCCCGAAGACGCTGCAGTGGCTTAGCGGCGCACCTGCAAGGCACCCGGATTGACAATGTTGGTCGGGGTTCCCTTGATGAAGTTCACCACGTTGTCAAACGCTGCGCCAAAATACAGCTCATAGCTGTCCTGCTCGACATAGCCGATGTGCGGCGTGCAGATGCAGTTCTCCAGCCTCAGCAAGGCGTGGCCCTGCAAAATGGGTTCCGACTCAAACACATCAATGGCCGCCATGCCAGGCCGCCCACGGTTGAGACCGGCAATCAACGCTTCTGGCTCAATCAGCTCGGCCCGGGAGGTATTGACCAGCAGTGAAGTCGGCTTCATGCGCGAAAGGTCTTCGAGGGTGACGATGCCGCGTGTCTCCTCGTGCAGGCGCAAATGCAGACTGATCACATCGCACTGCTCGAAAAACTCGCTCTTGCTGGCGGCGACTTCAAAACCGTCTGCGAGTGCGCGTGCGCGCGATGCCTCCCGCCCCCAGACGACCACACGCATGCCGAATGCGCGGCCATAGCCAGCCATCAGTTGGCCTATCTTACCGTAGCTCCAGATGCCCAGCGTTTTGCCCTTGAGCACATAGCCAATACCGAAATTGGGTGGCATCGCTCCTGATTTGAGGCCCGCTTGCTGCCAGGCGCCATGCTTGAGATGCGCCACGTACTGGGGAATCCGCCGCATCGCCGCCATCAGCAGCGCCCAGGTCAGTTCAGCTGGAGCGACGGGCGAGCCGACACCCTCTGCCACAGCGATGCCGCGCTCCGTGCAGGCTGCCACGTCAATGTGGCTGCCGACCTTGCCGGTCTGCGCCACCAGCTTGAGCTTGGGCAGCTTCTCGATCACCTGACGGCTCAGGTGGGTGCGCTCCCGGATCAGCACGATCACGTCGGCCTCCTTGAGGCGGACGGACAGCTGGCCAATGCCCTTGACCGTGTTGGTATAGACCTTGGCGGGGTAGGCGTCGAGCTTTGCCGCGCACTGCAGCTTGCGAACCGCATCCTGGTAGTCGTCGAGGATCACAATATTCATGCCAATATTGTGCCTGCAACGTCCCCCAGTACAGCGATAACACGCGCGGACCGCCTGCGCCTTTCTGGCGTGGGTCGTCGCAGAATGCCTCTGCAGCGGCGCGAACGGGTACCTGCCTCGGGCAGGGCGGCCCGTATCAGCCGCCGGCTGACTCCAGTCGTGCCATGCGGTCCAGTTCGGCACAGACATCGGCCATGCGGCCGGTGATGACCATGCGGCCGGCGCAGGAAGCGCCAACGCTGGCGTCAAATTCGCGAACGATTTTCAGCCGACTCTGGCGCGAGGCGCGCGCCATGCCGCCACAGGCCCGAGGCGTGTTGCCGCCCTGCGTATTCACACTGTGCGCCCTGCGTCGCGGCAAATGGTCAGACGAGGGCTGCATCTGCACGGACCCGCTGGCCCGCGGTGCGGCGTGGTGTGCCGGAACAAACCAGCCCGCCAGCGCCTGTACGGGCGCAAGAAGGATCGACAACAAAGGTGAAGAAGAAAAACTGATGATTCCCATGATGAACTCCTGTTGGAAAGAAGGTTTACACAGGCAGGATTCAGGCTGACAGTGTTGCCAGCGGAGCCGCCACGGCAGGGTGTTGGTCTTCACGAACCAAACGCCCGCCACCTGCCGTGCGGCTGGATGCGGGTTGCGCTACATCAGCATGGTGTTGCGGATCAATCCGACCGCGAGGCCTTCGAGCTCAAACGGCTCGCCAGGCTCCACCACGATGGTTTTGAAATCCGGGTTTTCAGGCAGCAGCTCGATGAGGTGCTTGTTGCGGCGGAAGCGCTTGACGGTGACCTCATCGCCCAGCCTGGCCACCACGATCTGTCCGTTCTTGGCTTCCTTGGCCTGCTTCACGGCCAGCAGGTCGCCATCCATGATGCCGACGTCGCGCATGCTCATGCCGCGCACCTTCAGCAGGTAGTCGGGCTGGCGCTGGAACAGGCTGCTTTCGAAGTAGTAGGTCTGGTCGATGTGCTCCTGCGCGAGAATAGGACTGCCAGCAGCAACCCGCCCCACCAGAGGCAGGGCGAGTTGGGCCAGGCTTTGCAACGGCAGGGAAAACTGTTTGATGCGCGATTCGTTCAGTGAGCGCAGGGTATCGCTGCGCAGCCGGATGCCGCGAGAAGTACCGCTGACCAACTCGATCACGCCCTTGCGGGCCAGGGCCTGCAAATGCTCTTCCGCCGCATTGGCGGACTTGAAGCCGAGTTCGGTGGCGATTTCAGCGCGTGTGGGCGGCGCACCGGTGCGGGCGATGGCGCTTTGAATCAGCTCAAGGATTTGCTGCTGGCGCGCCGTGAGTTTGGGGCCTTCAGACGACAGATGGGGAAATTCATTCGTGTTCATGGGCAAAGCTCCGTTGTCTCAGAGGTGGCGCAGCGAAGGGACGGCGCTGCGCGGCGGGTGGTCTTTCGGCGACCTCTGTGTAAAGTGCGTGAAGGACATGAAGGACATGTTGACCGTTTGAGTGACCTGAATCAATTGCTTTTCGGATTGCCTTGCGCTGGTGGCCCACCGCTGCTTTGTTCCCGATTTGTTCCTGACGATCCCTTGCTGAACTGTTTTAATATCCAGTAACTGTATTTTCATCCAGTTTTTCTCAAAATGCAAGTCACCACACTATGACGTCTTCCAAACTCGTGATTCTGGGGACGGGCGGGACGATTGCCGGTCTTTCGTCCAGCGCCACCGACAACATCGGCTACACCGCGGCGCAGGTGGGCGTGGCCCAGCTGGTCGAGGCGATTCCGGCCTTGCTGGTGGGCGGCCCGGTCGTCACCGAGCAGGTAGCGCAGCTTGACAGCAAGGACATGGATTTCGCCGTCTGGGCGGCATTGGCCTCGCGGATCAAGGACTTTCTGGCCCAGCCCGACGTGTGCGGAATCGTCATCACCCACGGAACCGACACGCTGGAAGAGACCGCTTTTTTTCTGCAGTCGGTCTGCCAGCCGGCCAAGCCCGTGGTGCTGACCTGCGCCATGCGGCCGGCCAGCGCGCTGACGCCCGATGGTCCGCAGAACGTGCTTGATGCAGCTGCGGTGGCGCGCCATCCGGGAGCGCAGGGAGTGGTCGTGGTGTGCGCGGGAACCATTCATGGCGCCATCGATGTGCAAAAGGTGCACACCTACCGGCTCAATGCGTTTACGTCGGGCGATGTCGGTCCGGTAGGCTATGTGGAGGAAGGGCGCGTCCGGCAGCTGCGCGACTGGCCTGCCGGCTCTGGCAATGGCGACCACTTGGCAGCAGTCGCCCCAGGTACGGCCACTTCTTGGCCGCAGATTGAAATCGTGGTGAGTCATGCCGGTGCCAGCGGCAAATTGGTCGATGCGCTGGTTGCCAGCGGGG
>CALSAU010000087.1:0-7679 GCA_943372985.1 Polaromonas sp. YR568
CCGATGCCTGGCTGATGACCGCCGCCAAGCGCAACCTGCTGCAGATGAATCGCCATGATCGGGTGGTCAACGACCCGGCTGTCACGCTGCTGCTGGCCGTCGACGAAGAAGCGCCCGAGGCAGAGCAGGTTCCCGACCAGCGCCTGAAGCTGCTGTTTGTCTGCGCACATCCTGCGGTGGATGCCTCGGTTCGCACCGCCTTGATGCTGCAAACCGTGCTGGGTCTGGAGGCCAGACAGATTGCCGCGGCATTTCTGGTGAGCCCGTCGGCGATGGCGCAGCGACTGGTGCGCGCCAAGGCCAAGATCGCCGCCGCCGGCATCGCCTTTGAGGAACCCGAAGGCAGCGACCTGCCCGAGCGCATTCATGCGGTGCTCGAAGCCATCTACGCCGCTTACGGCCTCGGATGGGAAGGCTCCGACATGGCAGCTGCAGAAGGTAGCGACCTGACCGAAGAAGCGCTGTACCTCTCGGAGCTGACGCACGCACTGCTGCCGGACAGCGCCGAGGCTGCGGGCCTTCGCGCATTGCTGCTCCTTTGTGAATCACGCCGACATGCCCGGTTTGCCCCAGACGGTGCTTTTGTGCCGCTGCACGAACAGGACACCCATCTCTGGGATGTTGACATGATCCGCCGCGCCGACCAGCTGCTCTGGCACGCATCGTCGCGCCGCACACCGGGCCCCTTCCAGCTGGAAGCCGCCATACAGGCCGCGCACTGCCACCGCGTCTTCACCGGCGCCGTGCCCTGGACCGGCATCGCGCAGCTTTACGCGCACCTGGTGCGGCTGGCGCCCACGCTGGGTACGCAGGTGGGGCACGCCGTGGCGGTGGGCGAAGCGGGCGCACCGGCCGACGGGCTGGCCCTGCTCGACGCCATCGCTGCCGACAAGTCGGCCGCCCAAACTCTCAGCAGCTACCAGCCCTACTGGGTGGCACGCGCCCACCTGCTGGCACGCACAGGGCAGCAGGGACAGGCCCGCGACAGCTATGAACGTGCCATCGGTCTGACCACGCTGCCAGCCATCCGCCGTCATCTGCAGTCCAGGCTTCAAGCGCTTGACCCAGGCTGAGCGGCGGCGCAGCAACCCGTAGCTCCGCGCACTCCAGACAAACGCCAAGCCTTCCCCCCGGGGGAATCGGCACAATCAGGGGCATGCAGCTTAATTACATCGCCAACACATCCGTTCCTTCTGTTTCCGGAAAAAACATTCCCGTCATTGATCCATCAGACGGCCAGGTTTTTGACCATATCCAGCGCAGCACCGCCGAGGACATCGACAACGCAGTGCAAAGCGCGCGCGGCTGCCTGAACCTGGTCTGGGGCCGGCTCACTGCCGCTGAGCGCGGCCGCCTGCTGATGCGCCTGTCGGCCAAAGTCGCCGAGCACGCCGAAGAGCTGGCCATGATCGAGCAGCGCGACTGCGGCAAGCCGACCAAGCAGGCGCGCGCCGATGCGGCGGCGTTGGTCCGTTATTTCGAGTTCTACGCCGGTGCCTGCGACAAGCTGCACGGCGACACGATTCCCTACCTTGACGGCTACAGCGTGATGACCTGGCGCGAGCCGCACGGCGTGACTGGCCATGTGATCCCGTGGAACTACCCGATGCAGATCTTCGGCCGCAGCGTGGGGGGTGCGCTGGCGGCGGGCAATGTGTGCGTGGTCAAGCCGGCTGAAGACGCCTGCCTGTCGCTGATCCGCGTGGCGCAGCTGGCGGCCGAGGTCGGTTTTCCGGCGGGTGCCATCAACATCGTCACCGGCTACGGCCATGAAGTCGGCGATGCGCTGGCGCGCCACCCCGGCATCGACCACATCAGCTTCACCGGCAGCCCAAAAGTAGGCACACTGATCCAGCAAGTGGCTGCCGAGCGGCATTGCCCGGTCACGCTGGAGCTGGGCGGCAAGAGCCCACAGATCGTGTTTGCCGATGCCGACCTCGACGCGGTTGTTCCGGCAGTCATCAACGCCATCGTGCAGAACGCCGGGCAGACCTGCTCGGCCGGCTCCCGCCTCCTGGTCGAGCAGTCGATCTACGAACCGCTGCTGGAGCGGCTGGGCAAGGCCTTTGAGAGCCTGCGCGTCGGCCCCGCCGCCATGGACCTCGACGTCGGCCCGCTGATCCGCCAGAGCCAGCAACAGCGCGTGTGGGATTTTCTCAGCGATGCGCAGGTGGCCAGCATTCCGATGGTGGCGCAGGGCCAGATCGTTGACGAAGCGCCCGACACCGGCTTCTACCAGGCACCAACGCTGCTGCGCGATGTGCCGGTGATGCATCGCCTCGCGCAGGATGAAGTGTTTGGCCCGGTGCTGTGCGCGATGAGCTTCACCGACGAAGACCACGCCACCGAGCTGGCCAACGCCACGCAGTTCGGCCTGGTTGCCGGCATCTGGACACGTGACGGGGCCCGCCAGTTCCGCATGGCCAGGCGCGTGAAAAGCGGCCAGGTCTTCATCAACAACTACGGCGCCGGTGGCGGCGTGGAGCTGCCCTTTGGCGGCGTGAAGTCGTCCGGCTACGGCCGCGAGAAGGGGTTTGAAGCGCTGTACGGCTTCACCACCCTCAAGACCGTCGCGGTGCGGCACGGCTAGCCACGCCCCCGGCACGCGCGCCGCCGCAGCGGGCTGCGAAAGACAGGTACGCGGGATGTAATAAGCTTACGTACCAATTCCCGAACGAACCCGAACAAACACCATCCCCAATGAACACCGGAGACTCACCAATGCGCGTCAAGAATAAATCCATCATCGTGACCGGCGCAGGCGGCGGCATTGGCGAGGGCATTGCCCGGCGTCTGGCGGCCGAGGGGGCCCAGGTGATCGTCAATGACATCAACGTGGCGCTGGGCGAGAAGGTGGTGGCGGCCATCGTCAAGGAGGGCGGCGTGGCCTCCTTCTTCGCCGCTGACGTGACCCGGTCGGCCGAGGTCAAGGCGCTGGTGGATGCTGCCGTGTTGCGCCACGGCAAGCTCGATGTGATGGTCAACAACGCGGGCTGGACCCACCGCAACCAGCCCGCGCTGGAGGTCAGCGAAAACGACTTCGACAAGTGCTACGCCATCAACGTCAAAAGCATTTATCTGGCCACCATCCATGCCACGCCGGTGTTCCGCGCCAATGGCGGCGGCAGCTTTATCAACATTGCCTCGACCGCTGGCGTGCGCCCCCGCCCGGGTCTTACCTGGTACAACGGCTCCAAGGGGGCGGTCATCACCACCTCGAAGTCACTCGCTGCCGAGCTGGGGCCAGACAACATCCGCGTGAACTGCATTAACCCGGTGTTCAACCCGGATACGGGCTTGTCGGCAGAATTCGCGGGCGGGCCACTGGATGAAGAGCGCAAGTCGCGCTTCAGGGCCAGCATCCCGCTGGGCCGCTTCTCCACCGCGCTCGACGTGGCCAACGCAGCGCTGTATCTGGCCAGCGACGAGGCCGACTTCATCAGCGGCATCTGCCTTGAAGTGGACGGAGCCCGCTGCGTGTGATTTTTTCAAGGGTTTTATGCTGATTCAACTCACCTACGCCAGCCGCTCGACCGACGCACTGGGCGCCGCCGACATCAAGGACATCCTGCACAGCTCGCAGCGCAACAATGCGATTGATGGCGTGACGGGCGCGCTGTGCCTGTCCAACGGCATCTTCCTGCAGCAGCTGGAAGGCGACCGCCATGTGGTGAACCGGGTGTACCACCGCATCCTGAAAGATTCGCGGCACAAGGACCCGGAGATTCTCGACTTCAGCGAAATCACCTCGCGACGCTTCAGCACCTGGTCGATGGGCCTGCTGTCGTCGGTCGCAGACAACCGTCAGATGTTCCTCAAGTACGCCAGCAGCGCCGACTTTGACCCCTACAGCATGAGCCCGGGCACCCTGCGCGCCTTCTTCGACGAAGTGGTGCAGAACGCGCGCTGGCTGAGTTGATCTGAATCAACCCTCAGCACGCCGCGGTATCTGACCGCCATCTCCCCCTTCTATTCTGGTTCGCAGGCGAGTAGCATGAAAGCCTGTTTCATTGCAGGTTGAACCCAGGGAGGATTCATGCTCAAGCAATTGACCTATGCCAGCCGGGCGACACGGTCCATGAACATCATGGACTTGACAGACATCCTGAAAGCCTCACGCGTCAATAATCTCGCGCTGGACGTGACGGGAGCCCTGTGCATTCACAGCAACACCTTCCTGCAGCAGCTGGAGGGAGAAGCCGATGTGGTCACTGCACTGTATGAGCGAATCATTCTGGACGAACGTCACCGCGATGCGACCATCCTTGATCTGACCGAGATCCCCAAGCGGCGATTCGGCAAGTGGTCCATGGGCATGCTGATGGATGACAAGGACAGCCACCCACTGTTCGAGAAATTCACCCACAACGGACAATTTGATCCCTACAAGATGGGCGTGGAACCGCTCCGCGCGTTCTTCAAGGACGTTCTGGGCCACACCCGCTGGATCAACTGAAACACACTGAGCCGAGCCCTGTGCGATGGCCTTGGCCTGGCTGCGGGCCAGACCGGGCAAATCTCGCACTGCCTGGCAATCACATCCCTGCACACAAAACAGTGCTTTGGTGGCAGTCGCTGCTGAATGGGGCAAAATTCGTCTTTCAGCCTCGCCATGACCGACAAAATCATTCCTGTTGCCGACATCCGCTACGCCAGCCGCGTGCCGCACATTCCTGCGCAGATCACCGCGCCCACCGGGCTGCTGGGCGACACGCTGGGCCGGCCGCTGCGCGACCTGCGCATCAGCGTCACCGACCGCTGCAACTTCCGCTGCAGCTACTGCATGCCGCGCGAGGTGTTCGACAAGGACTACGCCTTCCTGCCGCAGACCTCGCTGCTGAGCTTTGAAGAAATCACGCGCCTGGCCCGCATCTTCGTGGCGCACGGCGTGCAGAAGATTCGCCTGACCGGCGGCGAGCCGCTGCTGCGCAAGCACCTCGAAGTGTTGATTGAGATGCTGGCGAAGCTGCAAACGCCCGAGGGCAAGCCGCTCGACATCACGCTGACCACCAACGCCTCGCTGCTAGCCAGGAAAGCCCAGTCCCTGAAAGACGCCGGCCTGCAGCGCGTCACCGTGAGCCTGGACGCACTGGACGACACCATCTTCCGCCGCATGAACGATGTGGACTTTCCCGTGGCCGATGTACTTAATGGCATCGAAGTGGCGCAGAAGGTGGGCCTGGCACCGATCAAGGTCAACATGGTGGTCAAGCGCGGCACCAACGAGGGCGAGATCCTGCCGATGGCGCGCCACTTCCGCCACAGCGGTGCGGTGTTGCGTTTCATCGAATACATGGACGTGGGCGCCACCAACCGCTGGCGTATGGACGAGGTGCTGCCCTCCGCCCAAGTGATTGAGCGAATCCACGCCGAGTTTCCGGTGGCACCCATCGATGCCAACTACACCGGTGAAACCGCCGAGCGCTGGAAGTACCTCGACGGCGGCGGTGAAGTCGGCGTGATCAGCAGCGTGACGCAGGCATTCTGCAGCGACTGCAACCGTGCCCGGCTGTCCACTGAAGGCAAGCTCTTCCTGTGCCTGTTTGCCAGCCAGGGCCAGGACCTGCGCGCCCTGCTGCGCGGCAACTACGCCGACGACCAGATTTCTGCTGCGATTGGCCACATCTGGCAGGCGCGCGACGACCGCTATTCCGAACTGCGCGCGGCACTGCCGCCTGACGCCACCCCGCCCGACAGCTCACGCAAGCGCGTGGAGATGAGTTACATCGGGGGCTAGCGCCTCACGCTAGGCGAGTGGTTAATCCACCCCGCACTGCCCTTTCATTTTCCGGAGAACGGCTTGACCGACACACACATCCACCCACCGCTCCACACTGAGGCCATCACTGGCGTGATTCTGGCCGGCGGCCGCGGCGCCCGCATGGGTGGCGCCGACAAGGGCCTGCAGAACTTCAACGGCGTGCCGCTGGCGCTGCACACGCTGATGCGTCTGTCGCCGCAAGTGGGCGACATCATGATCAATGCGAACCGTAACCTTGCCGTTTACGAATCGTTTGGCGTGCCGGTCTGGCCAGACAGCACGGGCCTGGGCGACTACGCCGGGCCACTGGCCGGTTTCCTCACCGGGCTGGAGCGCTGCGAAACGCCTTATCTGCTGACTGTGCCCTGCGACACACCACTCTTCCCCGACGATCTGGTGGCTCGGCTGGCTGATGCGATGGCGCGCGAAGACGCCGACTTTGCCGTGGCCGCCGCCCCGGAGCAAAACGACGACGGTACCGTGTCCGTACGCCCGCAACCGGTGTTCTGCCTGATGGCCACCACCATGCTTGAAAGTCTGGTCAAGTTCACCCACGCCGGCGGCCGCAAGATCGACGCCTGGACGGCGCAGCACAAAACCGTGGTCGTGCCCTTCGACGAGCCGGGTGACGCGCCCGACGCCTTCTTCAACGCCAACACGCTGGCCGAGCTGCACCAGCTCGAAGCGCGGAGGGACTGATGGCCGCGCAGGTTCAGACACTCGACGAGATCGCCGCCAGCCTGCAAGGCTACGACCCGAAAGCCTTGTCGGCCGACGCCGTACTGGCATTTCTGTCGCGCCTGGTGACGCCCGTGACCGAGGTGGCAGAGCTTCCGCTGTTCGAGGCGCTGGGCCGGGTGCTGGCCGAAGACGTGGTGTCGCCTTTCGATGTGCCGCCGCACGACAACTCGGCGATGGACGGCTACGCGTTTGACGGCGCACAGCTTCAGGCGGGAAAGCCGCTTGAACTGGACATGGTGGGCACCGCACTGGCAGGCAAAGCCTGGCAAGGCAGCGTAGGGCCCGGCCAGTGCCTGAAGATCATGACGGGCGCCATCATGCCCGCCGGGCTGGATACCGTGGTGCCGCAAGAGTTCACTCAAGCGACCGGCGATGGCGGCACGCGTATCAGTATCCCCGCCGGGCTGCTCACTGCAGGCGACAACCGCCGGTTGCGTGGCGAAGACCTCGCCGAAGGCAAGCCCGCCCTGCGGCAAGGCGAACGACTGACACCTGCCCGCCTCGGGCTGGTGGCCTCGCTGGGCCTCAAGACCCTGAAAACCTGGCGCCCGCTGCGGGTGGCTTACTTCTCCACTGGCGACGAAATTCTGTCGCTGGGCGAAGCACCGCGCGAAGGCGCCGTGTACGACAGCAACCGCTACACCGTGTTCGGCATGCTCAGGAGTCTGGGCTGCGAAGTGATCGACATGGGCGTGGTGCGCGACGACCCGGCCTTGCTCGAAGCCGCATTCACCGACGCGGCAAAAAAAGCAGACGCCATCATCACCTCGGGCGGTGTGAGTGTGGGCGAAGCCGACTTCACCAAAGCCATGATGAAAAAACTGGGCGACGTCGCGTTCTGGCGCATCGCCATGCGTCCGGGCCGCCCGATGGCGGTGGGCCGCATCCCGAGATCTCGCGAGGCCAGTTTTGCCGCCGGGCCGCCCCAAGGCAAAACAGCCCCCTCGGGGGGCAGCGAACCACACGAAGTGGGGAGCGTGGGGGCCGTCCTCTTCGGTTTGCCCGGCAATCCGGTGGCCGTGATGGTCACCTTTCTGGCCTTTGTGCGCCCTGCCCTGCAGCAGATGATGGGCATGGCCAGCGAGAAGGTGCCGCTGCTCAAGGCCCGCAGTGCCGAGGCCATCCGCAAGAAACCGGGCCGCACCGAATACCAGCGCGGCCGCGTCTGGACGGCGGC
>CALSAU010000088.1:0-7576 GCA_943372985.1 Polaromonas sp. YR568
CAATGCATCCAATAACTATCAGGAGACATCCATGAAATGGAGCCTTTTCGGCATGGTGGCCTTGGCCGCCCTGCCTGTTTCAGTGATGGCACAGAAAAGCACGGCAGAGGGAATCGCCGAGTACCGTGCGATGCTGGCCGATGGCAACCCCGCAGAACTGTATGAGGCCAAAGGCGAAGGCCTGTGGAAGCAGGCGCGCGGCCCGAAGAACGCATCCCTTGAAAAATGTGATCTTGGCAAGGGCCCAGGCGTGGTCAAGGGCGCTTTCGTCGAGATGCCGCGCTTTTTTGCAGATACCCAGCGGGTGCAGGACCTGGAGTCCCGCCTGCTGACCTGCATGGAACAGCTGCAGGGTTTCAACGCCGCAGAAATCGCCAAAACCGGCTTTGGCCAAGGCGAGCAGCGGAACATGGAGTCACTGGTGGCCTACGTTTCCGCCGAATCGCGCGGCATGAGCTTCAATCTGCCGCAGTCGCACGCCAAGGAAAAGCTGATGTACGAAGTCGGCAAGAAAGTGTTTTATCTGCGTGGCGGCCCGTACGACTTTTCCTGCGCCTCCTGCCATGGCGAAGACAACAAGCGCGTTCGCCTGCAGGACCTGCCCAATCTGACCAAGCAACCCGGCGCGAGCGTCGGATTTGGTTCCTGGCCTGCCTACCGCGTCTCCAGCGGTGACCTCTGGAGCATGCAGCGGCGCCTGAACGACTGCTACCGCCAGCAGCGATTCCCATTCCCCGGCTACGCCTCTGATGCCACCATCGCGCTGGGCGTGTTCATGGGCGTCAACAGCAAGGGTGGCGCCTCCACGGCACCGGCCCTGAAGCGCTGAGTACGGCCCCATTGCGGCACACAGGATTGAACATCATGAATAAAAAAATCAAACAGGCTGGCGCGTTGACGGCTGGCATCGCCCTGACGGCGCTTCTGGCAAGCTGTGCAGTCGGCCCGACGCCGGCTGAGGTCGATGCCGCTACCGCGCAGGTGATCAAAAGCTCGTTCCGTGAGCAAGGCATCGCCAAAATGGATCGCCTGAATCTGGACGCGTCCAACCAGGCGTGCTCTGACTCCGAGGGCCGCCCGCTCGACGACAAGCTGGCCAAGGCGATCGAAGAAGCGAACTTGAAGACAGTCAAGCTGCCTGCTGATGGCAAGTACCTGGGCAACTGGGCCGAAGGCGAGAAAATTGCCCAGAACGGTCGTGGCCTCACATGGAGTGACCGGCCCGGCGAGGCCAATGGTGGCAGCTGCTACAACTGCCACCAGATCAGCAAGGCCGAGCTGTCGTACGGCTCCATTGGTCCGAGCCTCTACAACTACGGCAAACTGCGCGGCGTGGCCGACCCGGCGTCCGAGGCGAGCAAGCCCATCGTCGAGTACACCTGGGGCAAGCTGTGGAATGCCAAGGCCTACAACGCCTGCTCCGGCATGCCGCGGTTTGGCCACGGCGGCATTTTGAGCGAGCAGCAAATTCGCGACGTGATGGCCTTGCTGCTGGACCCGAAGTCGCCAGTCAACAACTGATCGTCGGTCAATCTGGGTCGGGGCCCTGGAACGGGGCGCCGACCAATAAACCCGGGGCCGCCATGGGCTGGCCTGTTTCCTGAACTTTTCATGCCTGCTGCGCCCGGTTCAACCGGTCGGGCGGGCAGGGGTGTCAACGTCATGAATCTTTCCCGTCGCGAGTTCACCAGCGTGCTGGCCGCCGCCATGGCTGCCGGCTTCCCTTTGGGTCGTGAGGCCACAGCCGCCCAGGCGGCCGCGCTGTATGACGTGCGCCCGACCGGCAACGTGCATTTTCTGCACATGACGGATTGCCACGCACAGTTGCTGCCCATCTACTTCCGGGAGCCGTCGGTCAATCTCGGCGTTGGCAGCATGCGGGGGCAGTGGCCGCATCTGGTGGGTGAGCAGTTGTTGAAAGCGGCCCGCCTCAAGGCAGGCAGCGCACAGGCCCACGCCTTCACCTATCTCAACTTCGAGCGGTCGGCGCGCCAGTACGGCAAGGTGGGAGGCTTTGCGCACCTGGCGACCTTGGTCAAGCGGCTCAAGGCCAGCCGACCGGGCGCATTGCTGCTGGATGGCGGCGACACCTGGCAAGGCAGCGGCACGGCGCTCTGGACCGAGGGGCAGGACATGGTCGATGCGGCCAAGGTGCTTGGCGTGAACGTGATGACCGGCCACTGGGACTTCACCTACGGCGAAGCGCGCATCAAGAAAATCGTCGAGCAGGATTTTGCGGGCAAGGTGGATTTCGTTGCGCAGAACGTCAAGACCAGCGACTTCGGTGATCCTGTCTTCAAACCCTATGTGATCAAGGAAATGAACGGCGTGCCGGTGGCCATCGTCGGGCAGGCCTTCCCCTACACGCCAATCGCCAACCCGGCATGGCTGACACCCAGCTGGACCTTTGGCATCCGCGAGAGCGAAATGCAGGAGACCGTGAACGAGGCGCGCGCCAAAGGTGCCCAGGCGGTGGTGCTGCTCAGCCACAACGGCATGGATGTGGACCTGAAGATGGCCTCCCGCGTGACAGGCATTGACGTCATTCTGGGCGGCCACACCCACGATGGCGTGCCGGTCCCGATCACCGTGAAGAACCCGGGCGGCCAGACGGTGGTGACCAACGCCGGCAGCAACGGCAAATTTCTCGGCGTGCTGGACTTGAGTGTGAGAAATGGCAAGGTGGCGGACATCCAGTACCGCCTGCTCCCGATTTTTGCCAATCTGCTGCCCGCTGACCCGGAGATGGCAGCCCAGATTGCCCGCAGCCGTGCGCCCTATGAGGCCCGGTTGTCTGAAAAACTCGCGACCACCGAGGGCACGCTCTACCGGCGTGGCAACTTCAACGGCACGTTTGACCAGGTCGTTCTGGATGCTCTGATGGCGGTGCGCGGCGCTGAAATTGCCTTTTCGCCCGGCTTTCGCTGGGGGACTTCGCTGCTGCCCGGGCAGACCATCACCCGCGAGCATCTGATGGATCAGACGGCCATCACCTACCCGTGGACCACGCTCACCGACATGCGCGGCGAAACCATCAAGACCATCCTGGAAGACGTTGGCGACAACCTCTTCAACCCTGATCCGTATTACCAGCAGGGCGGTGACATGGTGCGCGTGGGTGGGCTGAGCTACACCTGTGAGCCGGGGGCAAAGATGGGCGAGCGCATCCAGAATATGCGCCTGAACGGTCGCTTGATCGAAGCCGACAAGACCTACAAGGTGGCCGGCTGGGCGCCAGTGGCGGAGGCCAGCAAAAACGCCGGCCCGCCGGTGTGGGAGGTGGTGGAGACCTACCTCAAAGCCCAAAAGACCCTTTCCGCCATCAAACCCAACCAGCCTGCGCTGGTCGGGATGGCCGGCAACCCGGGTGTGGCGGCGGCGTCCTGATCGCTTGATCGTTCGATGGCCTCTGGGCCAGACTCTGCGCCAAACTCAGAGCCTGTATCTGAGTCACTTTCTGAGCTGATTTCGGAGTCAACTCCACTCCTTGTTCATGCCTTATTCGTTTAAGGCATAACCATGTCTTGGGCGTGTCATGGTTCGGTGGCACAATCACAGCTGTTTCTGAAGGCCCTTCCTGCCACAGTCGCATCCGCTAATCGGTCCAGCCGTGTTGCGGAAGGTTAATCAACCGGCCATGACCCAGAATGATCTGGTGTGATGGCTAGCTAATGTTTCCCCAAGGGAAACGGAGGTCAGCGAATATGAGTTCCATTCCGCAGACGCCTGCATCTGCAGCGCCGTCCGTCTATTCTGCCTATCAAGGCAACACCTACCTCTTCGGCGGCAACGCGCCCTACGTCGAGGAGATGTACGAAAACTACCTGGCCAACCCCGGCAGCGTGCCCGACACCTGGCGCGAGTATTTCGACGCGCTCCAGCATGTCCCGGCCGTGGACGGCACCAACGCCAAAGACGTTCCCCATCTGCCTGTCGTCAATGCCTTTGCAGAGTTGGCCAAGCAGGGCCAGACCCGCGTGGTCGTCGCCAGTGGCGCCGATTCGGAAATGGGCCGCAAGCGCACCGCCGTCCAGCAGCTGATCGCCGCTTACCGCAACGTCGGCGCCCGCTGGGCCGACCTCGATCCGCTCAAACGCGCCGAGCGCGACAAGATTCCTGAGTTGGAGCCGTCCTTTTACGGTTTCACCGATGCCGACCAGGAGACCGTGTTCAATACCAGCAACACCTTCTTCGGCAAGGAGAGCATGAGCCTGCGCGAGCTCATCAATGCCCTGCGCGAAACCTACTGCGGCACCATCGGCGCCGAGTACATGTACGCGACCGACCAGAACCAGAAGCGCTGGTGGCAGCAAAAGCTCGAATCGATTCGCAGCAAACCCAACTTCACCAAGGAAAAAAAGCTTCACATCCTGGATCGCCTGACTGCTGCAGAAGGCCTGGAGCGATTCCTTCACACCAAGTATGTGGGCCAGAAGCGCTTTTCGCTGGAAGGTGGCGAGAGCTTCATCGCCAGCATGGACGAGCTGATCCAGCAGGGCGGCATCAAGGGCCTGCAGGAAATCGTGATCGGCATGGCCCACCGTGGCCGCCTGAACGTGCTCGTCAATTCGCTGGGCAAGGTGCCAGCAGACCTGTTCGCTGAGTTTGAACATACCGCACCGGAAGACCTGCCCAGTGGTGACGTCAAGTACCACCAGGGTTTCAGCTCGGACGTCACCACGCCCGGCGGACCGGTTCACCTGACGCTCGCGTTCAACCCCTCCCACCTGGAGATCGTCAACCCGGTGGTCGAAGGTTCGGTGCGTGCCCGCATGGATCGCCGCGCCGATCCCCAGGGCATGCAGGTGCTGCCCGTGCTGGTGCACGGCGACGCCGCGTTCGCAGGGCAGGGCGTTGTCATGGAAACACTGGCATTGGCCGAAACCCGTGGTTATTACACGGGCGGCACGGTGCACATCGTGATCAATAACCAGATCGGCTTCACCACCAGCGACCCGCGCGACAGCCGCTCGACGCTGTATTGCTCAGACGTCGTCAAGATGATTGAGGCGCCAGTGCTGCACGTCAACGGCGACGACCCTGAAGCCGTGGTGCTTGCCACCCAGCTGGCTCTCGAGTTCCGCATGGAATTCCATAAGGACGTGGTGGTCGACATCATCTGCTTCCGCAAGCTGGGCCACAACGAGCAGGATACGCCCGCGCTCACCCAGCCGCTGATGTACAAGAAAATTGCGCAGCACCCTGGTACCCGTAGGCTGTATGCCGACAAGCTGGCAGCACAGGGCTTCGGCGAGACGCTCGGTGATGACATGGTCAAGGCCACGCGTGCCGCGCTGGACGCCGGCAAGAGCACCTTCGATCCCGTGCTGACCAATTTCAAGAGCAAGTACGCCGTGGATTGGGCGCCTTACCTCGGCAAGAAATGGACGGACGCAGGCGATACCGCCATTCCCATGGCCGAATGGAAACGCCTGGCAGAAAAGATCAGCACCATCCCGAACACCGTCACGCCGCACCAGTTGGTGAAGAAGGTGTACGACGACCGCGCGGCCATGGGCCGTGGCGATATTCCAGTGGACTGGGGCATGGGCGAGCACATGGCTTTTGCGTCGCTGGTGGCCAGTGGCTACCCGGTGCGTTTGTCAGGAGAAGATTGCGGACGCGGCACCTTCACGCACCGGCATGCCGTGATTCACGACCAGAACCGTGAAAAGTTCGACACCGGTACCTATGTGCCCTTGCAGAATGTGGCCGACAACCAGGCCCCGTTTGTCGTCATCGATTCCATCCTGTCCGAAGAGGCCGTGCTGGCGTTCGAATACGGCTATGCATCGAACGATCCCAACACTCTGGTCATCTGGGAAGCGCAGTTCGGCGACTTTGCCAACGGCGCTCAGGTGGTGATTGACCAGTTCATCGCCTCCGGTGAAGTGAAGTGGGGCCGTGTCAACGGCATCACGCTGATGCTGCCGCACGGCTACGAAGGTCAGGGCCCTGAGCACAGCTCGGCGCGTCTTGAGCGCTTCATGCAGCTGAGCGCCGACACCAACATGCAGGTGGTTCAGCCGACCACGGCCAGCCAGATCTTCCACGTGCTGCGCCGCCAGATGGTGCGCAACCTGCGCAAGCCGCTGGTTATCATGACGCCCAAGTCGCTGCTGCGCAACAAGGACGCCACGTCGCCCTTGTCCGAGTTCACCAAGGGCAGCTTCCAGACCGTCATTGGCGAGAACAAGGAAGAAATCCTCAAGAAGGCCGACAAGGTCAAGCGCGTGGTGGTGTGCTCCGGCAAGGTGTACTACGACCTGGTGAAAAAGCGCGAGGAAAAAGGACACGAGGACGTGGCCATCCTGCGCGTGGAGCAGCTCTACCCGTTCCCGCACAAGGCGTTCGCAACCGAGCTCAAGAAGTACCCCAACGCCACCGACATTGTCTGGTGCCAGGACGAGCCACAGAACCAGGGCGCCTGGTTCTTCGTGCAGCATTACATCCACGAGAACATGCTGGAAGGACAGAAGCTGGGCTACTCCGGCCGCGCGGCTTCCGCGTCGCCTGCGGTGGGCTATTCCCACCTCCACCAGGAGCAGCAAAAGGCGCTGGTGGATGGCGCGTTTGGCAAGCTCAAGGGTTTTGTGCTGACCAAATAAGGTCGCCTCCACCTGTACCTGTCCAGAACATCAGAACATTTCCGAAAGAATCAAATGGCTATCGTAGAAGTCAAAGTCCCCCAGTTGTCCGAGTCCGTGGCGGAAGCCACCATGCTGCAGTGGAAGAAAAAAGTCGGTGAGGCAATCGCCATCGACGAAATCCTGATTGAAATCGAAACCGACAAGGTGGTGCTGGAAGTCCCCGCACCGTCCGCCGGCGTTCTGACCGAACTGGTTGTGCCCGATGGTGGCACCGTGGTGTCGGATCAGGTCATTGCCCGCATCGATACCGAAGGCCGTGCCGGTGCTGCAGCGCCTCAAGCGGCTGCCGCTCCTGCCGCAGCAAGCGCTGCGGTGGCTGCGCCAGCGGCTCCCGCTGCTGGTGCGGCAGCCTCCATGGCTGGTGTCGCCATGCCGGCCGCAGCCAAGCTGATGGCTGACAACGGCATGGCGGCCGGTTCGGTTCCGGGCACTGGCCGAGATGGCCGCGTGACCAAGGGTGATGTTCTGGGCGCAGCCAGCAAAGTCGTTGCCCCGTCCGTCATCCCCACCGGCGCGCCGGTCACCGCCTTGCCGCAAGTGGCCGCACCGTCCAAGGCCAACGACCTGGGCGACCGGCCAGAGCAGCGCGTGCCGATGAGCCGTCTGCGTGCCCGTATCGCCGAGCGCCTGCTGCAATCCCAGTCGACCAACGCCATTCTGACCACCTTCAATGAAGTGAACATGGCACCCGTCATGGACATGCGCAAGAAGTTCCAGGATGCGTTCACCAAGGAGCATGGTGTCAAGATCGGCTTCATGAGTTTTTTCGTGAAGGCGGCTGTTCATGCGCTGAAGAAGTTCCCGGTGCTCAACGCCTCGGTCGATGGCAACGACATCGTCTACCACGGCTACTTTGATATCGGTATTGCGGTGGGTTCACCACGCGGCCTGGTGGTGCCCATCCTGCGCAACGCCGACCAGATGAG
>CALSAU010000089.1:0-7535 GCA_943372985.1 Polaromonas sp. YR568
GCTGTTGATGTCTTTCAGTGCGCGCACGTCATCATTGGCCACCGGGCCGAGGTACACCCGCTTGAACATCCACAGGGTGTAAGCCGCGCCGAAAATCAGGGCGGTTGCCGCTGCGGCGCCAATCCAGAAATTGAATTTCACGGCGCCGAGGATCACCATCCACTCGCCGACAAAACCAGCGGTGCCCGGCAGGCCGCAGTTGGCCATCGCAAACAGCAGTGCAAAGGCAGCGAACTTGGGCATGGTGTTGACCACGCCGCCATAGCTGGCAATCTCTCGCGAATGCACCCGGTCATACAGCACGCCGATGCACAGGAACATGGCGCCCGATACGAAGCCGTGCGCAATCATCTGCACCAGGCCGCCCGACACGCCAAGGTCGTTAAAGATGAAGAAGCCCAGCGTCACAAAGCCCATGTGGGCCACCGACGAGTAAGCCACCAGCTTCTTCATGTCGCGCTGAACCATCGCCACCAGACCCACATAGATCACGGCAATCAGCGACAAGGCGATCATCAGCCAGGCCCATTCGCGCGATGCATCGGGTGCAATTGGCATGGAGAAACGCAGGAAGCCGTAAGCACCCAGCTTCAGCATGATGGCGGCCAGCACGGCCGAGCCACCGGTGGGCGCTTCGACGTGTACGTCTGGCAGCCAGGTGTGTACCGGCCACATCGGCACCTTCACCGCGAAGGCGGCAAAGAACGCGAAGAACAGCAGTGTCTGCACTGTGCTGCCCATGGGCAGCTTGTGCCAGGTCAGGATGTCGAAACTGCCGCCGGACTTGTTGTAGAGAAAGATCAGCGCGACCAGCATCAGCAGGGAGCCGAGCAGCGTGTAGAGGAAGAACTTGAACGCCGCGTAGATCTTGTTCGGTCCGCCCCAGATGCCGATGATGAGGTACATCGGGATCAGCGTGGCCTCGAAGAACACGTAAAACAGGATACCGTCGAGTGCTGCGAACACACCGATCATCAGTCCGCTGAGGATCAGGAACGAGGCCATGTACTGGTTCACACGCGTGGTGATCGCCTCCCAGCTGGCGATGATGACCACCACATTGATGAAGGCAGTGAGCAGCACGAACCACAGCGAGATGCCGTCCACGCCGAGGTGGTAGTTGACGTTGAAACGATCAATCCACTCGGCCTTCTCCACGAACTGCATGGCCGAGGTGTCTGCCTGAAAACCGCTGTACAGCGGCAAGGTCACCAGAAAGCTGGCAACCGCACCGATCAGCGCGATCCAGCGGACGCTGCGCGCCTGCTCGTCACGACCCAGCGCCAGCAACACCACGCCGAAGGCGATTGGCATCCAGATGGCAAGACTCAACAAACCCATTCTTGTTCTTCCTTGATATTCTTGGTTATTGTTGAACGGATCAGCGGTTGAACCAGACGAAGTACGTCATCAGCACAAACACACCGATGATCATGCCGAACGCGTAGTGGTAGATGAAGCCGGACTGCAGCTTGCGCACCATGCCGGAGATGAATCCCACCAGCTTCCACGAGCCGTTCACCACCGCACCGTCGATCAAGGCCTGATCGCCCCCCTTCCACAGCGCCGTACCCAGCCCCCGCGCGCCACGTGCCAGCACGTTCTCATTGAACCAGTCGAGGTAGTACTTGTTGTCCAGCAGCGTGTGCAGCGGCTGGAACTTGCGCTGGATGGCCGCAGGCAAAGCCGGGTTCACCATGTACATGTAATACGACAGCGCCACACCGGCCAGGGCCAGGTACAGCGGCAGCGTGAAGAACGCGTGGCCAGCCATCTGCAAGGGACCGTGGATGAGCTTGGCCAATTCGGCCATGGCCGGGTGCCGGGCGGCATCGACAAAGATCGCATCCTTGAAGAACTCGCCGAACAGCATCGGCTGCAGGGTGATGAAACCAATCACCACCGAGGGGATCGCCAGCAGGATCAGCGGCACCGTGACCACCCAGGGAGACTCGTGCGGATGATGGTCACCATGGTGATCGCCGTGATGCCCGTGGTCATCGTGGTGCGCATCGGGGTTCTGGTCGTAGCGCTCCTTGCCATGGAACACCAGGAAGTACAGCCGGAAGGAGTAGAAGGCAGTCACAAACACGCCTGCCATCACCGCGAAGTAGGCAAACCCGGCACCCGGCAAGGTGCTGAAGTGCACCGCCTCGATGATGCTGTCCTTGGAGTAAAAACCGGCGAACAGGGGCGTACCAATCAGCGCCAGCGAACCCAGCAGTGACGTGATCCAGGTAATCGGCATGTACTTGCGCACGCCACCCATCCAGCGGATGTCCTGGTTGTGGTGCATGCCGATAATCACGGAGCCCGCTGCGAGGAACAGCAGCGCTTTGAAGAAGGCATGCGTCATCAGGTGGAACACCGCCACGGAATACGCCGACGCGCCCAGTGCAACCGTCATGTAGCCCAGCTGCGAGAGCGTCGAATACGCCACCACGCGCTTGATGTCGTTCTGGATGATGCCCAGAAAGCCCATGAACAGCGCAGTGATGGCACCAATCACCATGATGAAGCTGAGCGCTGCATCGCTGAGCTCGAACAGCGGCGACATGCGCGCCACCATGAAGATGCCCGCCGTGACCATGGTGGCCGCGTGGATCAGCGCCGAGATCGGTGTGGGGCCTTCCATCGAATCGGGCAGCCACACGTGCAGCGGGAACTGGGCCGATTTGCCCATGGCGCCAATGAAGAGGCAAATGCAGACCACGGTGATCAGCATCCAGCCGGTGCCGGGGAAGGTGATTTTTGCCAGTTCATCCGCCTTGGCGAATGCCTCGCCATAGTTCAGCGTGCCGGCGTACGCGGCGATCAAGCCAATGCCCAGAATGAAACCGAAGTCACCGACGCGGTTGACCAGAAAGGCCTTCATATTGGCAAAAATCGCCGTCGGCTTGTTGAACCAGAAACCGATCAGCAGATATGAGACCAGACCCACCGCTTCCCAGCCGAAGAACAGCTGCAGCATGTTGTTACTCATCACCAGCATCAACATGGAGAAGGTGAACAGCGAGATATAGGCAAAGAAGCGGTTGTAGCCGTCGTCCTCTTCCATGTAGCCGATGGTGTAGATGTGGACCATCAGCGACACGAAGGTCACCACGCACATCATCATGGCCGTGAGGCCGTCCACCAGAAAGCCGATTTCCATCTTGAGACCGCCGACCACCATCCAGGTGTAGAGCGTCTCGTTGAAGCGGGCACCGTCGATGGCGACGCTCTTGAGCGTCATCGCCGAGAGGATGAACGCCACTAACACGCCCAGAATGGTCAGGGTGTGCGAGAGCCGCCGGCCAATCCAGTTGCCGCCGAAAGAAGTACCCAGAATACCGGCCGCCAAAGCGCCCGCCAGCGGCGCCAGCGGAACGGCCAGCAAGGTCGATGCGGAAAGGGTTGCGCTCATTGTTTAGCCCTGGAGCGTGTTGAGTTCATCGACATTGATGCTGGACTTGTTGCGGAACAAGAGCACCAGAATGGCCAGACCAATCGCTGACTCGGCAGCCGCCACCGTCAGAATGAAAAACACAAAGACCTGTCCGGCCATGTCATTGAGGTAGTAAGAGAAGGCCACAAAGTTCATGTTGACGGCGAGCAGCATCAGCTCGATGGCCATCAGCAGCACGATCAGGTTCTTGCGATTGAGGAAAATGCCGATGACCGACAACGCGAACAGCATTGCGCCGAGCGAAAGAAAATGTCCAAGGGTCAGCGTCATGGTTTCTTCTCCTCCGCAGCGTCTTCAACGACAGCAGGTGCCGCAACGACCGATTTCATCTTGATCAGGCTGACACGGTCGGCGCGCTTCACGCGGATCTGGTCAGACGGGTTCTGGTATTTGGAGTCCTTGCGCTCTCGCAGGGTCAGCGCGATGGCAGCAATGATGGCCACCAACAAAATGACAGCCGCCACTTCGAGCGGATAGATGTATTCGGAATACAGCAGCTTGCCCAGTTCCTTGGTGTTGGAGACCTGCGCGCCAATCTGCTCGACACCCGGGGCAATCTTCGGCGGCTCGCGAAAGCCGCCCATCAGGACATAGGACATCTCCAGCGCAATGATGGCGCCCACACTGCCTGCCAAGGGGAAGTGTTTCCAGAAGCCCTTGCGGACGCTGTCGAGGTTGATGTCCAGCATCATGACCACGAACAGGAACAGCACCATCACCGCGCCGACGTACACCAGCACCAGCGTGATGGCCAGGAACTCGGCCTTCAGCAGAATCCAAACCGCCGCCGCCTGAAAAAACGCGAGCACAAGGTACAGCGCCGCATGCACCGGATTGCGCGCGGTGATCACCCGGAAGGCCGCAAACAGCAGCACCGCCGAGAAGAGATAGAAAAGCCCTGTTTTAGCGTCCATGTTCTTGTGAGTTCTTTCTGGTGGCATCAAGAGCAGCGCCTGAGTCGGCGCACCCTGCGGCCCGATCAGCGGTATTTGGCATCAGCAGCCCGGTTGGCGGCAATCTCAGTCTCGTAACGGTCGCCCACGGCCAGCAGCATTTCCTTGGTGAAGTAGAGGTCGCCCCGCTTCTCGCCGTGGTATTCGAAGATATGGGTTTCCACGATCGAGTCGACCGGGCAGCTCTCTTCGCAGAACCCGCAGAAGATGCACTTGGTCAGGTCGATGTCGTAGCGCGAGGTGCGGCGGCTACCGTCTTCGCGAACGTCGGATTCAATGGTGATGGCCATGGCAGGGCACACGGCCTCACAGAGCTTGCAGGCAATGCAGCGCTCTTCGCCGTTCTCGTAACGACGCAGCGCATGCAGGCCGCGAAAACGCGGGCTCTGGGGCGTCTTTTCTTCCGGGAACTGGACGGTGATCTTGCGGCGGAACATGTACTTGCCGGTCAGGGCCATGCCCTTGAACAGCTCGGTGAGCATGAAGCTCGAAGCGAAGTCTTTGATGGAGGTAACGGCAGACATAAATCAGACTCCTGCAGAAATAAGGCGTGCACGAGGGCTCATGTTTTTCCGCCGGGCCGCCCCAAGGAAAAATGCGACCCCCTCGGGGGGCAGCGCATTACACGAAGTGAAAAGCGTGGGGGCCATGGTCACCTCCAGAGTGAATACGAGGTCTGCATCCACGCGCCGACAACCACCAGCCAGACCAGAGTCACCGGGATGAAAATCTTCCAGCCCAAGCGCATGATCTGGTCGTAGCGGAAGCGCGGGAAGGTGGCGCGCACCCACAGGAACAGGGTGACCACGATGAAAGATTTGATGCCGAGCCAGATCCAGCCGGGAATCCAGTTGAACAGCGCGCTGTCGATCGGTGGCAACCAACCGCCCAGGAACAGGATCACGCACAGCACCGACACCAAAATCATGTTGGCGTATTCGGCCAGGAAGAACATGGCGAACGCCATGCCGGAGTACTCGACCATGTGGCCGGCCACGATCTCAGACTCGCCTTCCACCACGTCAAACGGGTGCCGGTTGGTTTCAGCCAGACCGGAGATGAAATACACCACGAAGATCGGCAGCAGCGGCAACCAGTTCCACGACAGGAAATTCAGGCCCTGGCTCGCGGCCATGCCCTGCCCCTGCCCCATGACGATGTCGGTCATGTTCAGGCTGCCGGACACCATCAGCACCACCACCAGACAAAAACCCATGGCGATCTCGTAGCTCACCATTTGCGCCGAGGCACGCATGGCGCCGAGGAATGCGTATTTCGAGTTGGAGGCCCAGCCGGCAATGATCACGCCGTACACCTCCAGCGAAGTGATGGCCATCAGGAACAGCAAGCCAGCATTGATGTTGGCCAGCGCCACTTCAGGTCCGAACGGCACCACCGCCCACGCGGCCAGTGCCGGCATGATGGTCATGATGGGGCCGAGCACAAAAAGACCCTTGCTGGCCGCCGTGGGAATGATGATTTCCTTGGTCAGCAGCTTGAGCGCGTCCGCAATCGGCTGCAACAGACCGAAGGGGCCGACCCGGTTAGGGCCGAGACGGATCTGCGTAAAACCAATGGCCTTGCGCTCCCACAGGGTCAGGTAGGCCACGCAGCCCATCAGCGGCAGCAATACGCAAACAATCTTGATCAGCGTCCAGAGCACCGGCCAGACAGTCGCAGGCCAGATGCCGCCCATCAGCCCCTGACCGAAGCCGTAAATGGTGTCAATCATGCGGCCACCCCTTCGCGGCTCGACGCTGCAGCAGAACGCGCATCAGCCGTCATCTGCAGCGAACTGGCGCGGCGCACCAGTCCGTCGAGTTGATAGATCGCAGCCACTGCCGGGGCCGCTACTGGCGCGCCCGAAACAGCCACAGCGGTCTGGCTGCTGTTGTCCAGCCGCTCAGCGGGCACATGGCTCGCGCCAGCATCCGGAATCTGCTGCAACACCTCTTGCGAGGATTCAAATTCGAAACCTGGCAAGCCCAGCAGGTTGGCCAGCACGCGCAGTACTTTCCAAGCGGGACGCGTTTCACCCAACGGCTTGACCACGGCATGGAAGCCCTGGATGCGGCCTTCGGCATTGACGAAGGTGCCTGAGGTTTCGGTGAACGGCGCCATCGGCAGCAGCACATCGCTGACCGCCATGTTGGCCCTGAACGGGCTCAAGGTCACGACCATCTGCGCAGCGTTCAAGCCCACCAGCGCCTGGCGACCTGCCGCCGAGTCGAACTCGGGTTCGGTGTTCAGTAATATCGCCGCCTTGAGCTTGCCGCCCAGCATGTCAGCTGCATTCAAGCCTTTGGCAGCAGGCCATGCGCCGGCCAGTTGGGCACCCACGGTGTTGGCGGCTTCCGTCAAATAGCCCACCGTCGCGCCGGTTTGTGCGGCGATCCACTGCGCCAGCGCGAGCAGCGTCGAGGCCTGCGCGTGGTGGGCTGCGGCGTTGCCCAGCAGCACGGCCTTGCGTTCGCCACCGAGCAGGGACTTGGCCATTTGCCGCGCCGCTTCAGTCGCCTGACCGGTCGCTGGCGCCGAAATGCCCTTTTCAGCAGCAATGGCGGTCGCGATGTCTGCGAGGGCCTGGGTCCAGTTTGCGGGCTCGGCAGTGACCGCATGGGCCACGGGCATCGCCCACGCATCGGCCGTGGCCAGTTCGGCAGCCGAGTTGACCGAGCTGAGTGCACAGCCCTTGCGTACGGATTGACGAATGCGCTGCGCGAACAGCGGGTGGTCCTTGCGCAGGTTGGAGCCCACCACCAGTGCGCGCTGCAACTGCGACAGGGAGGCAATCGAGGTGCCGAGCCAGCGGATGCCGGCCGGTGCCGCGAATTCGGCGTTGCGAAGACGGTAATCGATGTTGTCGCTGCCCAGGCCCCGCATCAGCGAGGCGGCCAGGAACAGCTCTTCCAGCGTGCTGTGCGGACTGGCGAGCGTGCCGATGCTGGCGGCGCCGTGATCGGCCTTGATCTGCTTCAGGCCGTTGGCCACGTATTCAAGTGCGGTCTGCCAGTCGACAGTTTTCCATTCGCCGCCCTGCTTCAGCATGGGCTGCGTGAGGCGCTCGTCGCTGTTAAGGGCTTCATACGAGAAGCGGTCACGGTCGGCGATCCAGCATTCGTTGACGTCTTCGT
>CALSAU010000090.1:0-7477 GCA_943372985.1 Polaromonas sp. YR568
TGTCCGGGCAGGCCGATGGCTGCGCCTGCTGGAAGGCTGGCAATGCCATGCAGGCGTCGTAAGCCGCCATGGTGCGCGGCAAGCCGTCAAAACTCACCTTGAAGCGCTGCGCGTTAAAAATCTGCGGTACCAGACAACAATCGGCCAGCGTGGGGGCGCTGCCGTAGCAATAGGTCGACGGCGGCAACTGGGCCAGTTGCCGCTCGAAGGCCTCCAGCCCCTCCTGGCACCAGTGGCGGTACCAGGCGTTTTTGGCTTCTTCGTCCACCTTCAGCACATGGACGAGGTACTTCAGGATGCGAAGGTTGTTGACCGGGTGCAAATCGCAGGCAATCGACTGTGCCAGCGCGCGCACCTTGGCGCGCCCGACCGCATCGGCGGGCAGCAGCGGCGGCTCGGGGTGGGTTTCATCGAGGTACTCGATGATGGCCATCGACTGGGACAGCTTTTCACCATCAACTTCCAGCAGCGGCACCAGGGTGTCCGCCGACAGGTTCACATACGGCGGCTTCTTGTGCTCACCCTTGGCGATGTGCACCGGCACGTAGTCGTAGAGCAGCCCCTTGAGCCCCAGCGCGATGCGGACGCGGAACGACGCCGATGAACGGAAATAGTTGTGCAGCTTCATGCCCAAAGCATAAACCAGTGCCCACCCGCAGCGATCCTCGTCCGGGCCGTACGCGCCGCGTACGGCGACTTCAATCGCCTTCGCGACTGCCCTTCCGCATCGGCGTCGCTACGATGCGCAGGGTCACACATTCACATCAGCGGAGACACCCATGAGCGCCCTCACGTCCCTCACCAACCACCAGATTCGTCTTGCCAGCCGGCCGGTCGGCCTGCCCAGCCGAAGCAACTGGCAGTTCACCACCGAGCCGGTCGCCGAACCGGGACCGGGCGGCGTGCTGGTCAAAACGCTGTACCTGTCACTGGACCCGGCCATGCGCGGCTGGATGAATGAAGGCAAGAGCTACATCCCGCCGGTGGACATCGGCGCGGTGATGCGCGCCGGCGGCGTGGGCAAGGTGATCGCCTCGCAGAACCCCGCTTTTGCGGTGGGCGACTACGTGAACGCCGGCCTCGACGTGCAGGAGTACTGCCTGATTCCGCAGGAGCAGATCAAGCGCAGCGGCATGTTCAAGATTGACCCACGCCTCGGGCTGACCACCTGGCTCAACGTGCTGGGCATGCCGGGCATGACGGGTTATTTCGGCTTGCTGGAAGTGGGCCAGCCCAAGGCCGGCGAGACGGTGGTCGTCTCAGGTGCTGCCGGCGCCGTGGGCCAGACGGTGGGCCAGATCGCAAAGATCAAGGGCTGCCGGGTGGTCGGCATCGCCGGTGGCCGGGCCAAGTGCGACTGGGTCGTCAATGAATTGGGCTTTGACGCCTGCATCGACTACAAGAACGGCGAAGTGCGCGCCGGGCTGAAAGAGCACTGCCCCAAGGGCGTGGACGTGTACTTCGACAACGTCGGCGGTGACATCCTCGACATGGTGCTGGCGAGAATTACGCGCGGCGCACGCATCATCATCTGCGGGGCCATCAGCCAGTACAACAACACCACTCCGGTGAAGGGTCCGGCGAACTACCTCTCGCTGCTGGTGAACCGCGCCCGCATGGAGGGCATCGTGGTGTTTGACTACGCTGACCGCTACCACCTCGGCGTGGCCGAGATGGCGGGCTACCTGAAAGCCGGCAAGATGAAAAGCAAGGAAGACGTGGTCGTCGGGCTGGACACCTTCCCGGAGACGCTGCTCAAGCTCTTCAACGGCGAGAACTTCGGCAAGCTGGTGCTGCAGGTCGCCAGCGACTGAGCACCCCGCCCCTCACTTGGCGTTGCGAACCAGCCGCAGCGCACCAGGCGCGGAGCGCGGGCTTTCACCCGCACCGCCATCGCTGAAGCCCACATAGGTGAAGTAACCCGGGCCGCTGCTGCTGGCTGTCCAGTAGCGGGCCACCGGCGTGCCGGGGAAGGCATTGGGGTCAATCGCTGCCTTGCCTTCTTCGGCCTCACGCACCGCCACGATGCTGGAGAGCTCCTTGAGAATCGGCAGGCGCCACTCGGCGGCAGCAGACGATGCCGCCTTGGCACGGGCAGTGGCCTCCGAGTGGTTGTAAAAGCCCGCCTTGCCGGTGCAGGTGCGGCCCTTCCAGGTCATGCCTTCAGCGCATCGGCGCCAGATCAAGCCGGTCTTGCTGTCAGTCACTTCCTGCTCATCGGCGGATACGGTGTAACGCCCCTGCGCCAGAGCGCCCTCTGAGAACGACATTACGATGAGCGCAGCTGCGGCGGCAAACGAAAGGGGAAGGTATTGCAAGAGAGGTCTCCATCAGGACAGGCGGGCTTTTGCCCGATGTCCACATGCTAGAGAGATTGGCACCTGCGCTGCATAGGACTGATACCTAGCGGGTTTTACTTACCCGGCTAGCGCGGAAAGACACGCCAGCTGAGTCCACGGCCAAGGTGACAGCTGTCACAATCATCGCGGGGTCACAGCAGGCATCAGACGCATCAGATGCATCAGTTGGGCCCCTTCAACCGAAACCACAGCAGGACCCCTGATGATTCTCGAACTCGCCGACATCCGCATCCACCCTGGCCAGCAAGCCGCTTTTGACGAAGCGATCCAGCGCGGCATTGACACCGTGATCTCCAAATCCAAAGGATTTCACGGCTACAAGGTGAACAAGGGCATTGAAAGCCCGGAGCGCTACATCCTGCAGATTTTCTGGGAGACGCTGGAAAACCACACGGTGGACTTCCGCCAGTCACCCGCCTTTGCCGACTGGCGCGCCATCGTCGGGCCGTTCTTTGCGGGCCCGCCGACGGTGGAGCATTTCGAGCTTCTGGCCAAGTCGGCCTGACGCGCATACGGCGCCGCCACAGGCACCAGTTGCCTCAGGCGCCGGTCAGTCTTTGGTGGCGTTGACGTGCCCGACCACCAGCTTGCTCAGCAGCCGGGAAAACTGAACGCGCTCTTCGGCGTCCAGCGGGCTCAGAATGCGCTGCTGGGCGCGGGTGGCGGCACGCTTCATTTGCAGTGCGACCTGCTCACCCTCTGGCGTGATCCACAGCAGCTTGCGGCGCTTGTCGCTCGGGTCCGCTTCGCGCTTGACCCAGCCCTTGGCCTCAATCCGGCCGATCACCGAACCAAACGTGGCGGGGTCAAAAGCCACCCGGCCTGACAGCGTGATCTGGTCCTCGCCAGGGTCATCAATCAGGGCGTTGAGAATGGCAAACTGCACAGGAGTCGCGTCAAAAGCCGCCGTCTCCTCCATGAAGATGGCCACGGCCAGCTGCTGTGCCCGCCGGATCAGATGCCCCGGCGCCTCGCTGAAGTTGAAACTTTTAGCCATGGCGGGAGTTTAGCCGGTCAGGGTATGTCCCAAGAGCGCATATCGTAAGCATACTTATCATCTGAGTCAGGTCCCTTGTCTCTCCTCACCCCATCCCCATAGCATGGCTCAGAAATCACCCTTTCTCATCTCCGGCGGCGGCATCGGTGGCCTGGCGGCGGCGCTGGTGCTGGCGCAGGACGGCCACCCCGTCACCGTGCTGGAACAGGCGCCCAGCTTCGGCGAGATTGGCGCGGGCATCCAGCTGGGGCCCAACATCTTCCGGATGTTCGACTACCTGGGCCTGACCGAGGCCGTCAACCGGGTGGCGTTTTTCCCGCCCGGCCTCGGCATGAACGATGTGCGGACCGGTGAGAAGGTGGTGCGTGTGCCACTTGGCGACATCGCCCGCGCCACTTACGGCTTCCCGTATGGCGTGATTTACCGCGCCGATCTGCATCAGGTGTTTCTGCACGCCTGCCGGGCGCAGGCCAACATCACCCTGCGCACCGACGCCCGGGTGGAGTCCTTCACCCAGACCGACGACGCGGTGAGTGTGCAGCTTGCCAGCGGCGAAACCTTGCAGGCAGCCGCATTGATCGGCGCCGATGGCATGTGGAGCCGGATTCGCGAGACCATCGTGGGCGACGGCAAGCCGCGTGTGTCTGGCCACATTGCTTACCGCGCCGTGCTCAAGCGCGAAGAAGTCCCCGCGCACCTGTGGAGCGACGACGTCACGCTCTGGGGCGGCGAGAAAACCCATCTGGTGCACTACCCGCTGCGGCGCGGCGAGCTCTTCAATCTGGTGGCGGTGTTCCACAGCAACAAGTACGACGAAGGCTGGAACACCTTTGGCGACACCACCGAGCTGAACGAACGCTTCGCGCTGGCTTGCCCGCAGGTGCGCGAGCTACTGGGCAAGATCGAGACCTGGAAGATGTGGGTGCTGTGCGATCGCGAGCCGGTGAAGAACTGGACCGACCGCCGCGTGACCCTGCTGGGCGATGCAGCGCACCCGATGCTGCAGTACCTCGCGCAAGGCGCTGGCCAGGCGATTGAAGACGCGGTGGTGCTGCGCGAGGCGCTGCGCTTTACCCGCGACAACGTGACGCTGGCCTTCCAGAAGTACCAGCAGGCCCGCTATCTGCGAACCGGGCGCGTGCAGCTCACCGCCCGCTTTTACGGTGACATCTACCATGCGGCCGGCGTGCAGCGCGAGCTGCGCAACCAGATGTTCCAGAGTGGTACCGAAAGCGCGGGCTTTGCCGGGCTGAAGTGGATGTACGACGGAATCGAGCCCTCAAAACTGTTCCAATAATGGTTTTGCAGGGACCCGCCATGACTCCTCCTCGCGCGCTCCAATCACCTCTGACTTCCCTTCGTTCTCGCCGCACGCTCTGCGCGGGATTGCTGGCGGCATGTACCGTCATCGGCGCACCAACCGTGGCATTGGCCCAGAGCGGCTCGGCCGCCAGCACATCGCCATCTGCATGGCCCACCCGGCCCGTGAAGATCATCGTGGGTTTTCCAGGCGGCACCACACCCGACATGGCGGCGCGCACCCTTGCCGAGCCACTGTCAAAGGCGCTGGGCCAGCCGGTGGTTGTCGAGAACCGGCCAGGCGCATCGGGCAACATCGCGGCCGATCTGGTGGCCAAGGCCAGCGACGACCACACGCTGGGGGTGGTCATCAACGGCAACCTGACTTCAGCCAAGCAGCTGTACCCCAAGCTGCCTTACGACCCGGCGCGTGATTTCGCCTACCTCTCGCTGTTGACGACCGCACCGCTGGTGATGGTGGCACCGGCCAACCTGCCGGGTGGTGCTGATTTTTTTGCGGCAGCCCGCCAGGCCGGCAGCCAGTGGAACTACGCCTCGGTGGGCAACGGCTCGGTCGCCCACCTCGGCATGGAGCTCATCAAGAGCCGGGTGCCGGGTCTGGCTGCCGAACACATTCCCTTCCCCGGCACGCCGCAGGTGGTGACCGCCATGCTGGGCGGCCAAATCCAGATGGCGCTGATTGCGCCGGGCGTCGCGATGCCGCATGTGCGCTCGGGCAAGCTGCAGGCGATCGGTCTGGCAGGCGGGCGTTCCGGTCTGGTGCCCGAGGTGCCGCCGCTCGCCGACGCCGGCGTCAAGAAAGTCAACCTGGAAGTGTGGACCGCCCTGATCGGCCCGGCCAGTTTGTCCCTTGCCGCCAAGGCGCGACTGGCCGAGCTGGTGCCGCGCATCATCCGTGACGCCGACACGCGGCAAAAGCTGTTCAACCAAGGCTGGCAGGCGGCTGGCACCTCACCCGAGGGGCTGGCGGCGCGCGTCAAGGACGAAGCGGCTTTGCTGGGCGGCATCATCCAGTCGCGTGGCATCCGGCTGGAGTAACCCTTCGTTAAAGCGCCCTCAGACACCGCAACACAGGCTCACCATGGACATGACCCCTCCCCCGCCGCCGGCCGCTCGCAAGGCGTTCTACGACGCCATCTCGACGCAGCACATGACGCCGCTGTGGGAAGTGCTGCATGCACTGGTGCCGCAGGCGCCGAACACGCCCTGCCAGCCCGCCCTCTGGAAATACGCGGACATTCACCCTTACCTGATGCAGTCGGGCCAGCTCATCACCGCCGAAGAGGCGGTGCGCCGCGTGCTGATTCTGGAGAACCCGGCCTTGCGCGGCCAGTCGCGCATCACGCAGTCGCTGTATGCCGGGCTACAGGTCATCCTGCCCGGCGAAGTGGCGCCCAGTCACCGCCACACCCAAAGTGCGCTGCGCTTTGTGGTCGATGGCCACGGTGCCTACACCGCAGTCGACGGCGAGCGCACGCAGATGAAGCCGGGCGACTTCATCATCACCCCAAGCTGGACCTGGCATGACCATGGCCACGATGGCACGGTGGAGGCCGACGGCCCGGTGGTATGGCTCGACGGCCTCGACATCCCGATGCTGCAGTTCTTCGATGCCGGCTTCGCCGAGAACGGCACTGCCCAATCACAGCCGGTGACCAAGCCCGAAGGTATGAGCTTTCAGCGCTACGGGGCCAATATGCTGCCGGTTCGCTTCGATGCCCAGCGCAATGCGCCGTTTGGTCAGACCTCACCGATCTTCAGCTACCCCTACGACCGCACCCGCGAGGCGCTGCACCAGCTGGAGACGCATGACGAGATCGACGCGTGGGATGGCGTGAAATTGCGCTACGTGAACCCGGCCACCGGCGGCTACCCCATGCCCACCATGGCCACCTTCATGCAGCGCCTGCCCGCCGGCTTTGAAGGCAAGCCTTACCGGCAGACCGACGGCGCCGTGTTCAGCGTCGTGGAAGGCAGCGGCAGCGTCACCATCACCCGGGGCGAAGCGGTGCAGACCTTTGACTTTGGTCCGCGCGACCACTTCGTGATTCCCTCGTGGCACACCGCGCAATTGCGTTCGCCATCGGGTTGCGTGCTGTTCAGCTTTTCCGACCGCCCGGTGCACCAGGCGCTGGGCATCCACCGCGAGGAAAGGCTGCCCTGAGTCGCGTCGGCACACCCTTTCCGTCGGGCTCGTCTGAGCCCGGCCAGTCCCCGATAATCCGCACACTCACAGGAGACGGCGATGACCGTCGCCCCACCATGCACCGGAGACACCCTTGAAACTGCTCGAACCGCTGGCCAAGGCCAGTGCCATCCTGGCAGGCCTTCTGATGACCGTCATCACGCTGATGACCTGCGTCAGCCTGATCGGCCGCAACACCACCGGCGCCACCATCGTCGGCGACTTTGAGCTGACGGGTGTGGCTGCAGGCGCCGCAATCGCGCTCTTTATGCCCTTCTGCCAGCTGCGGCGCGGCAACATCATCGTGGACTTCTTCACCAGCCGTGCCGCGCCCGGCACCAACGCCCGACTGGATCGCCTGGGCGCCTTGCTGCTGGCCGCCACCTTCGCGCTGCTGGCCTGGCGCACCTCGCTGGGTGGACTCAACTCCTTCAACACCAACTCCGAGACGCAGATCCTCGGCTTTCCGGAGTGGATAACCTCTGCCGTCATGGTGCCGGGCTTCGTGCTGACGGCCGTGATCGCGCTGTGGCAGGCCTGCTTTGGCTTTGCAGAAAACAGCGAGGCGCACCCATGAGCGCCATCACTTTGGCTGCGCTGATTTTCGGCATCATG
>CALSAU010000091.1:0-7471 GCA_943372985.1 Polaromonas sp. YR568
ATTGGTGCGATTGCCGGTGCACTCACCACCGTGCAACTGCAGGCCGTCGCGCGCGGTGGCCTGACGCCGCTTCCGCTGGAAGAACTGCAGCAGCTGGCCGCAGTGTTCGGCATGGTCAAGTCCGACTATGTGGAGCCGGTGGACGAGAAAAAACTCATCACGGACGCCATCTCGGGCATGGTCGCCAGCTTGGATCCGCATTCGGTCTACTTTGACAAGAAGTCCTACAAGGAATTCCGCGAGGGCACGACCGGCCGCTTTGTTGGCGTCGGCATTGAAATCAGCCAGGAAGACGGTCTGGTCAAAGTGGTGTCACCGATCGAAGGCTCCCCTGCCGACAAGGCCGGCCTCAAGCCGAACGACCTGATCACCCGGATCGACGACACCGCCGTCAAAGGCCTGACGCTCAACGAAGCCGTCAAGCGCATGCGCGGCGAGCCCAAAACCAAGGTATCGCTGACGATTTTCCGCAAGGACGAGAACCGCACCTTCCCGGTCACCATCATCCGTGAGGAAATCCGCACCCAATCGGTCCGCAGCAAGGTGGTGGAACCCGGCTACGCATGGATCCGCCTGAGCCAGTTCCAGGAGCGTACGGTAGAAGATTTCGTCACCAAGATGGAACAGATCTACAAGCAGGAGCCCAACCTCAAGGGCCTGGTGCTCGATCTTCGCAACGACCCGGGCGGCCTGCTCGATGCGGCAGTGGCCGTCTCGGCAGCTTTCCTGCCGGAAAACGTGACGGTGGTTTCCACCAACGGCCAGCTGGCAGAGAGCAAGTTCACCTACAAGGCCGCACCAGAGTATTACCAGCGTCGCAACGGCTCTGATCCGCTGAAGCGCCTGCCGGCCGCCATGAAAACCGTGCCACTGGTGGTGCTGGTCAATGAAGGTTCGGCATCGGCCAGCGAGATCGTCGCTGGCGCCCTGCAGGACCACAAGCGCGGCATCATCATGGGCACGCAGACCTTCGGCAAGGGTTCGGTGCAGACGGTGCGTCCGCTGGGCCCCGACACCGGCATCAAGCTGACCACGGCGCGCTACTACACGCCAAGCGGCAAATCCATCCAGGCGCGCGGCATTGTGCCGGACGTGCTGGTCGACGAGACCGCTGAAGGCAGTCCGTTTGCCGCCCTGCGTACCCGCGAGGCCGATCTGGACAAGCACCTCAACAGCGGTCAGGGCGCCGAAGCCAAGGATCCGGCACGCGAGAAAGCGCGTGAAGAGGCCTTGAAGCGACTGGAAGAAGACGCCAAGAAAACCCCTGAACAGCGCCGTCCGCCGGAGCTGGGCAGCGACAAGGACTTCCAGCTGACACAGGCGCTCAACAAGCTCAAGGGCCGTCCTGTGCTGGTCAGCAAGACCGCCGTGGTGGAAGACAAAACCGAGAAGAAAGAAAACTGAGCCTGGCAGGTGCGCGACCGAAGTAAGGTTGCGCACTGAACGGCCGGGTCTGAGCAACTTGCGCAGACCCTGAGTTATCCATTTCCGCTGCCGGCCCTGCATGAACGACGAACAGCTGCTTCGCTACTCCCGGCACATCCTGCTTGATGAGCTTGGCATTGAAGGCCAGGAGCGGCTTCTTGCTGCACACGTGCTGGTGATTGGCGCGGGCGGGCTTGGCTCACCGGTCGCCCTGTACCTTGGCAGCGCCGGGGTCGGCCAGATCACCATCGTGGACCCGGACCGCGTGGACGCCACCAACCTGCAAAGGCAGATCGCGCACAACCTGGCGCGTATCGGCGAATTCAAGGCGGTATCGGCCATGCATTCGATTGCGGCCATCAATTCGGATGTGAAAGTTGTTCCAGTCACCCAGCGTGCCGACGCAGCGCTGCTGGACACACTGGTCGCCGACGCGGATCTGGTACTCGATTGCACTGACAACTTCGCCACGCGGCATGCCATCAACCGGGCCTGCGTCACGCACCGCAAACCGCTGGTGTCGGGTGCGGCCATCCGGTTTGATGGTCAGGTCACGGTGTATGACATGCGCCACGCGCGGTCACCTTGCTACGCCTGCATCTTCCCGGAGTCGGGTCATTTGGAGGAAACCCAGTGCGCCACCATGGGCGTGTTCGCGCCCTTGGTCGGAATCATTGGTACGGTGCAGGCTGCCGAGGCCCTGAAGCTGCTGTGCGGCGTGGGCCGGCCGCTGACGGGTCGACTGTTGATGCTGGACGGGCGCAGCATGGAATGGAATGAAATGTCTGTCGCCAAAGACGCACAGTGCCCGGTGTGCGGGCAGGGCTCCGGGCACGGCTGACAGCACATCGCAGTTTCTCGGCAACCGCTGCCACGTTCAGCGCGTCGGCTTCCCAAGCACTCCGCGGAAACTCAAGGTTTTGCAGCAGAGGGTGACGGCACCACGCCACCTTTTTTGGCCGCTTGCGCCAGGACTTGCTGGCAATCCGCGTCCTGCCCGGGCCCGGTTTCAACCGTCGCGGCCAGTGCCAGCAAAGGGTTGATGAAGCCCAGCGCCACCGCAAGCCCCACACGCCCTGCCAGTGCAGCCTTGTCCGGGCCGGCTGTCGGCGCTGCAAAGGTGCCGCGGATCAGCAGCGGAGAGCGCAGACTGAGAATGCTCTGGTCCTTGGGCTGAGGCTTCAGCACCAGATCCAGGGTTTCATCGGCCAGACTGATCTGCCCTTCACCATGGATTTCGGTGTCGGTGGTGTCGAGCACGATGGCCCGGCTGGTCATCAGCCCTTTCTTCACGCCAAAGGCCACGGCGGCGCAACGAAGGTTCACGTTGCGGTCACCGCTGACCAGGAACTTGATGATCTCGCCGCCGTCCAGCCCCATGTACTCCAGCAGGATGTTGCTGATCTGGCCGCGCCCGGTCAGCACCGAGACATCGCCGGAGGCAGAGCCCAGCATCTGCGCGACGGAATTTCCCCTCCCGTCCAGCGCCACCTGACCGCTGATTTTTCCGAGGCTGCTGCGGGAGGTTTCAACGGCAGGCAGTATTTGTCCGAGTTGCAGTGCACGCACGTCGAGCCGCGTGCTGAAGACCGCAGGCACCACGTTCGCGTCAATCTTCACCCGGCCATTGATGGTGCCGCCCGCCACGCCGAGGGCCAGCGGGTCCAGTGTCAGCACGCCTTCTTTCAGCAGGATGCGCGCTCTGCCTTTGTCCAGCGGCAACGCCTTCACGTGGCGAATCGCGGCCGCGCTGTAGGTGACGTCCGCATTCATGGCCTTGAGCCGTGTCACGTCCAGCGTCGCGGTGGGCAGCACCTTGCGCGTCGGGGATGGGTCACGCGCGGCAGCGGTTTGCGTTCCCACGCCAATCACTGGTCCCAGATCGGCGAAGTCCAACACTCTGGAGTTCAGCTTGCCCGTCAGCAGGGGCAGGCTGGGTGTCGGATCGAAGGCCAGCTCGCCATTGAGGTCAGAGTCACCAAGCGTGCCCCGGATCTCGCTGGCGGCCCAGACCCGGCCCTGCTGGGCCAGCTTGCCGCGCAGGCGGTAGGGGGGCGTTGCCGGCAGGACGACGCCCACCAGCTTGTAAAGTTCGTCGAGATTGCGCCCCTGCAGGTCAAAGGTAGCGTCCATGCCTGTCAGCGGCTTCAGGCTGGCCACAGTGCCCGCCGCCTTGAGCCGGGTTTTGCCGACCATGGCATTGATCTCGGCCGGGAAGGGCTGGGGTTCATCGGCGCCGAATTGCAGCACGCCACCGGTACGGCCGTAGGCGGAAAACACCTCTTTCTTCCAGGTGCCCGATGCCTTGTAGCTCAGCGGCAACTGTGCTGCAGATGCATCAGCGGGCGCAAAGCCGGTCGAGCCATCGGCCAGCGAGAACTGCACGACGATATTCGCACCCTCGGCTTCGGCCCGGTAGACGAGCGAGCCGTCGTCGACCTGCAGCGAGCCAATCTGCGGCGCCATGTCGGTTCGCGAGGTGTCCCGCGCCAGCACCCAGGTCATGCGGCCGTCGGCCTCTTTCTGAAGGCCGATCCGGGGTTTGGTCAGCACCACCCGCGGCATGACCAGCCTGCCCACCAGCAGCGGCAGGAACTCGACGTCAAATTCGGCCGCACTGGCCTTGACCAGGTACGGATCGGTGGCCCATTCCGGATTGGCGACCTCCAGACCCTGCATGCGCACCGTCACGGTCCTGCCGACCTGTACGTCAAGTCGCTCGGTGATCTCGAACCGGCGTCCGAGCTGCGCGGACACATAGCGGTTCAGCGGCTCACGCACCAGGTTCCACGGAAAAAAGACAATCACCAGCAGCATGACCACCAGCAGCGCGGCCACACTCCCCAACGCCCAGCGCAGCTTGTGAGATGAAAACGAAAGCTTGTTCATACCTGCAGACCCCGAGTAACCCGCATCGCGCCGACTTGGCGACCCCACTGGCAGCCCAACTGGCAGCCGGATTGGCAACCCCATGACCCGGTGCGCATGGCCACCCAACAGGGCAGCCCACCGGCAAGGCGCGAAGGCGCCTGTTGACGAGACTCCCACTATGAAGGCGCCGGAGGCGCTGGTCCGTCGGGAACAGCGAGCAAGCGGTGTGAGCGGGTGCCTACAAAGTAATCGGCAATTCCCGTGGCGACAGGAGCCTCGGTAGGACAAGGCCTACAGGCGATGGCCGCAGTCGCTGGCAGAATCGGCCATGGATCGAAGATACATTAGGAAACAGAGCGTTTACCGCCCCCTCCCCCTTGCCGGCTCTCCGACATCTTCCGGAAGCATGTCACACCATCTGGACTTGATCAGTGAGACTGAAGACTTACATCGTTGAAGACAACCCCACCATCCGGGAGAACCTGATCGGTACGCTCGAGGAGCTGGCGTGCGTCAGTGCCGTCGGCACGGCGGAGACTGAAAACGAAGGCAAGGCATGGCTTTCGGAGAACGGCAATGCCTGGGATCTGGCGATTGTTGACCTGTTCCTGAAACAGGGCAGCGGGCTCGGTGTTCTGGCCGCATGCCGGGACCGGCCGCCGCGTCAAAAGGTGGTGGTGCTGAGCAACTATGCAACGGCAGACATTCGCCGGCGGTGTGCCCAGCTGGGCGTCGATGCTGTGTTCGACAAATCCAACGAGATTGACGCACTGGTCGACTACTGTCTCCAGCAGAGCGAGCAGAGCGTCAAGGGCGCTTGAATTCAGTCGATCAGCTTGTTCTTCAGCGCGTAGTAGGTCAGGTCGCTGTTGGACGACAAGCTCATTTTCTCCATCACGCGCGTACGGTAGGTGCTCACCGTCTTCACGCTCAGCGACAGCGCCTTGGCAATGTCACCCGCGGTTTCACCCTTGGCGAGCTTGAGGAAAACCTGGAACTCACGCTCGGAGAGCTGCTCATGCGCTGCCACATCGTTGGGCCGGTTCAGCTGCTGCGCCAGCAGTTCGGCCACAGCCGGCGTGATGTAGCGCTTGCCGAGAGAGATGACCCGGATCGCGTCAACGATCTGCGAGGGCTCGCACTCCTTGTTCAGGTAGCCACTGGCGCCCTGACGGATCAGGTTCACGGCGTAGTGCTCTTCGGGGTAGCCGCTGAGAATGAGAATGCCCACATCCGGCGCCTTGGCGCGGATCATGGCCAGTGCGTCGATGCCACTCTGGCCGGGCATCGAGAGGTCCATCACGAGGATGTCGATCTCCACATTGCGCACCAGGTCAATGGCTTCGCGTCCGCTGCCGGCCTCGCCGACCACACGCAGGTCCACCTGCTCCGAGAAAAACTGCCGCAGGCCCGAACGCACAATGGCGTGGTCGTCCACAATTCCGATCTTGATCATGTCGCTGTCTTTCTGTGCGCCAGCGCACACTGGCATCGCACTGCAATGAGCGCCCGACACGGGCGCTCTGTCACTGAAATGTGATCCCCATTATTGACGAATTAACGGACGAAGTATGGAACGGAGCAGGCAGTGAAAAAATTATCGATTCCCAAAATGGCCATCAGCCTTCCGCTGGCGGTGCTGGCTGCAGCCATCCTGATCTTCATCAACGAGGCGAGTTACCAGGAGTCCACCGAGGCTGCGGCGCGCATCGAAGAGGCGCAATTGACCCGGGGTGCCATCAACAAGCTGCTCCAGCAGGTGCTCAACGCAGAGACCGGACAGCGCGGTTTCCTGCTGACTGGCGACCCGCGCTATCTTGAGCCCTACAACATGGCCACCGCGGAGATCAACCAGAACCTGGACACGCTGAGACAACTTTTTACACCTTACCGGCAGCAGCTCGACGAGTTCGACCTGCTGTCGCGGCACGTATCGCGCAAACTGGCGGAGATGGACCTGAGCGTACGCATGCGCAAGGACGGCAACGAAGACGCCTGGAAGTTCGTGCTGACCACCGACGTCGGCAAGGAGCACATGGACGCGATCCGCGACCAGTCGTCCAAACTGGCCTCCAACAGCATCCAAAAAATGGAGCAGGGCCAGGCCCAGATCCAGAAAACCCTGCAGCTCGCACGCATCGGCGTGGCCATCATGGCACTGGCCGGCCTGCTGGCCTTCTACATGTACCTGAGGCAAACCAAAGCCCTGCTGGACTCGGGGCTGCGCGAGCAGGAGTCGCTGCAGCGGGAACGCGATTTCCTTGAAAAACAGGTCCGCGAGCGCACCGCCAACCTGGCTGAGCTGGCCACCCACCTGCAGAACGTGCGCGAAGACGAGCGTGGCCACCTGGCCCGTGAGTTGCACGACGAACTCGGTGCGCTGCTCACCGCGGCCAAGCTCGATGTTGCCAGGCTCAAGTCCCGCCTGGCCGGGCAGTTCCCGGAAGCGCATGAGCGGCTGGAACACCTCACCGCCACACTGAACAACGGCATCGCGCTCAAACGCCGGATTGTCGAAGACCTGCGGCCGTCGTCACTGTCCCATCTCGGACTGGTGGCCTCGCTCGAAATCCTTGCCCGTGAGTTCGAGGAGCGTTCGGGCCTGGCCATCACGACCGATCTGGAAACCGCCGACCTGGGCGGTTCGGCACAGCTGACCGTCTACCGTCTGGTGCAGGAGTCGCTCACCAACATCGGCAAGTACGCGGAAGCCAGCGAGGCCACCATCAGCCTGCACAACTTTGACAGCTACATCCTGGTCGAAGTCAGCGACAACGGCAAAGGCTTTCAGGTCAGCAGTGTCGGGGCCGGCAGCCACGGGCTGGCAGGCATGCGCCACCGCGTGGAGGCCGCCGGCGGGAGACTGACGGTCACCAGCCAGGAAGGTCGCGGCACGCGAATTTCTGCCGTGTTGCCACTGCCCTCCTGACGCGGTGCGATGTCGCGTGGCATGCAAAGCACGCCATGCGTTCATTACGCACTCACCCCGTGCTTCATTGCTGCACACCGTCAGCCATCACCTACAACCCCTGCCACCGGAAACTGACAGGGGTGCACGCTCACAGCCGATGACGCATCGGGCACCCGCTGGATAACCTTGCTGCATGTGCTTCAGTTTCAGTTTGAAGCGCACCTCACCAGAGCAAGGAGCCCAGATGCTGCACTATTCAGTTGT
>CALSAU010000092.1:0-7225 GCA_943372985.1 Polaromonas sp. YR568
TGGCGCCCAGCGAATGGGCAATCACCGTCTCGACCGGTGTGCCCTCCTGCGCCAGCCGTGCGCAGGCGTAGTCCATGGCGCGGGCGAACTGCGGCAGGTTGCTCACCGCGCCGTCGTTGCGGCCGTGGGCCGGCATTTCGAGGATCACCGTTCGCACCCCTTGCTGTTGCAGCGCTGCGGCCAGCGGCACCATCTGCCCGGCATGGCCGCCCCATCCGTGCACCAGCAAGGCGATGGGGCCGCCGGTTGCCGAGGCGGAGGGCTCGCTGTGGCGGTACAGCGTCAGGCTGGCGTCTTCAAACGCCCAGCGGGTGATCTGCCATGGCGCGGCCCAGGTCCGGCGTCGGGTCAACCAGCGCGGCGGCAGCGGTGTGCCGAACAGGCGTGCCGCCGCGCGCACCGCCAGTGCAGGCCACCACTGCTGCGCGGCCCGCAAGCCCCAGCGTGAAAATTGCATCAGGGCGCCGCCCTGGCTGCTGTAGAAGGCCGAGGTGGCCTCCAGAGTGCTGCGTGTCATCGTGATCTCCTTGTACGGTTTCAGTACCAGACACAGTCGTCATTGCTGCGCGGCAATTCGCGCATCGAGGCCAGCGCGGCCGCCACAGCCCGCATGCCCACGACGACGATGAATGCAAGGCCGATGGCCAGAATCCACATTTCCATGATGTTTCCCTTCTTCGCACACTCGTGCGAAATTTACTTGCCATTTGACGAACCACTTCCTTCTTGTTCTTGTGCTTTCCGGGTCTCCGGTGAATCGCCAGGCTGCGGCCTGATCTGCTGGCTGGGCGGTTACCTCAGCCTTTGTATGGTGCCTGGTAGCTCTGCAGCAGCCGCGCCCAGGTGCGGCCGGCGCGCTCGGCGGCGCGGCTGTCGCGCAAGAAACGGGCATCGTGCAGCATGCCCATCGCCAGGCTGTAGATTTCTCCGACCAGTTGTTCGGCATCGGTCTCGGCGTGCAGGTGCCCGGCATCAATGGCCTGTTGCACGGTACGTCGCAGCGCCGCGCGCCAGGCGATGATGGCCGCATGCAGCGTGTCGCGCAGCTCGCCTTCCTTGTCGTCCAGCTCAAAGGCGCCCGCGGTGTAGATGCAGCCCTGCTTGGCTTCCACATCCCGGGTGCGGGCAATCCAGCGCTGCACGATGGCGTCCAGCCGCGGCAAGCCCTTGGGTTGCTGCATGGCCGGCACAAACACATCTGCCAGAAAGCGCCGGCCAAACTCCTCGATCACCGCCTTCTGCAAGGCCTCGCGGGACCCGACCCGCGAAAACACGCCGCTCTTCGACAAGCCGATGCGGTCTGCCACGGCCTGCAGCGAAATCGCCTCCAGCCCCTCGGCCGCAGCCAGGTCCATGGCCGCACCGACGATGGCGGTGCGCGTCATTTCGCTTTTCTGGGTTTTGGCTTCGTGGAGGACGTCCATGGGGAGTATTTTAGCACATGCGTGCGAAAATGCAAGCGCTGCGATTTTCCGGGCCTTCTCCACGGGGAAAGTCCGGCTGTCGGCCACTGGCGGGGCGGTTAAGCTGCCTGTCATGTCTGCGCCTCACATTCCCCAGATCCGTCTCTATCAGCAGTGGTTGCACACCCACCGTGGCCTGTCGTTCGACAGCTATGACCAGCTGTGGCAGTGGTCGGTGACCGAGCTTGACGCCTTCTGGCAAAGCATCTGGGACTACTTCGAGCTGCAGTCCCCCACGCCGCATCGCACCGTGCTGACGAACCGCACCATGCCCGGCGCCCGCTGGTTCGAGGGTGCGCAGTTCAACTACGCGCGCCAGGTGTTCCGCCATGTCGATGCCGCCCAGGCGGCTGGCTTTCCAGCGCTGATCAGCCACAACGAAAAAACACTTGCCAGCGGTAGCGCGCGAGAGCTGAGCTGGCCGGCGTTGCGGCAGCAGGTCGCTTCGCTGGCGCTGCACCTGAAAGCGCAGGGGCTGCAGCCGGGTGACCGGGTCGCCGCCTACCTGCCCAACATCCCCGAGGCCATGGTGGCATTTCTGGCGGTGGTCAGCGTGGGCGGGGTGTGGAGCATCTGCGCGCCCGACATGGGCACCCAGGCGGTGCTGGACCGCTTCAGGCAGATCGAACCCAAAATCCTGATTGGCTGTGACGGCGTCACCTACGGCGGGCGCGACTTTGACCGGCGCGACGTGATGGCCGAGCTGCACGCCGCCCTGCCCAGCGTGCAGCACGTTCTGCTGTACCGCAACCTCGATGCGAACCAGACCGTGGCGCCCTACCCCGACTTCACCGCCGCCACGTCGCGCGACGACGAGGACACGCGGGCCTTTGAGCCGATGTGGCTGCCCTTCGAGCACCCGCTGTGGATCGTGTATTCCAGTGGCACCACCGGCCTGCCCAAGCCGATTGTTCATGGCCATGGCGGCACCGTGATCGTCGCGCTGGCGCTCAAAACCCTGCACAACGACATCGGCTGCAGCTACGAGCCCAACAGCTGGGGTGAGCGCTACCACTGGTACAGCTCCACCGGCTGGGTGATGTGGAACGCGCAGATGAGCGGGCTGCTCAGCGGCACCACCGGCTGCATCTTCGACGGCAACCCGGGCGGCACCAAGGACAAGCCCGACTGGTCCACGCTGTGGCGCTTTGCCGCTGAACTGGGCGTCACATTCTTCGGCGCGGGCGCCGCCTTCTTTGCCAACTGCCTGAAGGCCGGTGTGGACCTCACGGCCCTGCCGGGACTGAAGACGGTGCGGGCGCTGGGCACCACCGGCTCGCCACTGTCAGCTGAAGCGCAGAACTGGGGCACCGAGCAGTTCAAACGTCTCCATTCCTCAGCGGCGAAGGACGGTGAGGCTACCTCTTCACACCAGCAGGAGCCGCGGAACTGGCTTTGCCAGACCGCAGGCGGAGCGGCCCCCTCGGGGGGCAGCGACCCACACGCAGTGGGGGAGCGTGGGGGCACCATCTGGTGGTGCAACATCAGTGGCGGGACGGATTTCGCGGGCGCGTTCATTGGTGGAAACCGTGATCTGCCACTCGTTCCCGGCGAAATGCAATGCCGCCTGCTCGGCTGCGCGGTCTATGCGTGGGATGAAAACGGCCACCCGGTGACCGATCAGGTCGGCGAGCTGGTCTGCACTGAGCCCCTGCCGTCGATGCCGCTCTACTTCTGGGGCGATGAGGGCAACAAGCGCTACCTCTCCAGCTACTTCGACATGTACCCCGGCGTCTGGCGCCACGGCGACTGGCTGAAGATCGGCGCCAACGGAGGCTGCATCATCTATGGCCGCAGCGACGCCACCATCAACCGGCATGGCCTGCGCATGGGCACCAGCGAGCTTTACAGTGCGGTTGAGGCATTGCCCGAAGTGCTCGACACTATGGTGGTTGATCTGGAATACCTCGGCCGCGACAGCTACATGCCGCTCTTCGTCGTGCTGCGCGAAGGCCACGTGCTCGATGACGCCATGCGTGGCCGAATCAACAACGCCATCAAGACGGCCCTGAGCCCGCGCTTTGTGCCAAACGACATCTTTCAGGTGGCCGAGGTGCCGCGCACCCTCACCGGCAAAAAGCAGGAGCTGCCGATCAAGAAGCTGTTGCTCGGCCAGCCCATCGACAAGGTGGTGAACCGCGACGCCATGGCCAACCCGGGCTGTCTGGACTGGTACGGGGCCTTTGCACAGAAGCGGCAGGCCAGCGCTCCCGCCTGATGGGCAGCTGATCAGCCAGCGGACGCCAGACTGGCCACCGCCGCCTGCACGCCACCGCGTCCGATTGGAATGCCCTGAACCTGCATCGCAGCTTCAATGCCCGCGAGGCAGCCGAGAATCATTGCCGGGTTCATGTCGCCCAGGTGTCCGATGCGGAAGGTGCGGCCGGCCAGCGGCCCCAGCCCGCCCGCCATCGCCACCTGAAAACGCTCGCGTGCCACGGTGCGTAGCGCCTCTGGCTCCACGCCGGGGCTGACGGCAATCGTGGTGACGGACACTGACCGCGCTTCGGGCACTTCAACGAACAGGCGGAGCGCGCCGCCCTCGCTCCACGCATCCACCGCCGCATGCACGGCGCGGGCGATGCGCCGGTGCCGTGCCCACAGTTCGTCCACGCCTTCGGCAAAGATCAGGACAAAGGCCGCCTGCAAACCCATCAGCAGGCTTTGCGGTGGCGTGCCGCAGAACTTGCGGTAGCTGAGCGGGCTTTGCCTGCGAATCCAGTCCCAGTAAAAGCGCGGCGCGGTGTTGCGCCGGGCCACGTCCATCGCTTTGGCATCGGCCGCGACAAAGCCCAGGCCGGGCGGCACCATCAGGCCTTTTTGCGAAGCGCCCAGCACCACGTTGGCGCCCAGCGCATCCATCGCAAACGGTGCAGCGCCGAGTGACGCCACCACGTCGACCACCAGCAGGGCCGGGTGCCCGGCGTTATCGATGGCGCGGCGAACGGCATGCATGTCGCTGGTCATGCCGCTGGCGGTGTCGGTGTGCACGGCCAGCACCGCCACGATGTGGTGGGCGGTGTCGGCCCGCAGTGCGGCCTCAACCGCTTCGCTGTCGATCGGGTAGCCCTCGCGCCACGGGGTGCGAACCACGGTCACGCCCATGGCTTCGGCCTGAATTGCCCACGACTCCGAGAAGTGCCCAGTGCCCGCCACCAGCACCTGCTGGCCGGGCGCGGCGATGTTGGCAATCACCGCCTCCCACACGCCGTGGCCGTTGGCGGCGTACAGGAACACATCGGCTGTTTCGGTGTGCAGCAGGCGCTTGAGGCCGCGCTCGCAGGCGGCGATGATGGCATCGACACGCGGGTCGGCCAGGTCCATCGGCTGCCGGTGCATGGCATCCAGTACCTCGTCGGGTATCCGGGTCGGCCCGGGGGAGTGCAGGAAGCGGTGGCCAGGGATGCGTGGGGCTGGGTTCATCCGCAAAAATTATGCGCCAAGCGGCGGCGGCCTGCTGACGAGGTGCACAAGGCTCAGGATGCCGACGGTGCGCGATTGACCAGCACAATGCCGACCGCCACTGTGGCCAGCGCCACCAGCAGCGTCGGCGTGACGGCTTCGCCCAGCCACAGCGCGCCGAACAGCAGCGCAAACAGCGGCGTGAAAAACACAAACACCGAAATTTTGGTGGCCGGGTAGCGGCCCAGCATCCACATCCACGCCAGGTAGCTGGCGAACGCGCCCACCACCGTCTGCAGCAGCAGCGAGGTGATGGCAAAGCCGCTGAACTGCCAGACCCACACCTCGCCCAGCGCCAGCGACAGCGCAGGAAAGCTCACCGCGCTGACGGCCAGTTGATAGAACAGCAGCTTTTCTGCCGACACCTTGGTCAGCGTCGAGGCGCGGATCACCACCGTGGTCAGCCCCCACAGCGCGCCTGCCAGCAGCGCCAGCAGGTCGCCGCGCGCAGTAGTTGCCTGCTCGCTGGTGAATCCCTCGCGCAGCGCAAACGCCACCGCGACAAACGCGCACAGCAGGCCCACCCACTGCAGGCCGCGCAGGCGCTCTGACTTCACCCACAGCGGCACCAGCAGCGCCACCCAGAACGGCGAGGTGTACAGAAACACCGTGAGCCGCGACGCGGTGGTGTACTGCAGCCCCAGATAGATGCAGGCGAACTCGCTGCCAAACAGCGCACCGGCCAGTAGCCCGGCACGCAGCGAGCCGTCACGCTGCCACAGCGGAATGCCGCGCCACAGGCACCACAGCCACAGCAGCACCGTCGCCCCGATGAGTCGCAGGGACGCCTGGAACATCGGCGGCAGCTCGGCAATCGTGGCCTTGATCAGCACCTGCTGCAAACCCCAGAACAGGCAGCAGCCCAGCAATACGGTGATGGCGAAGGCGTCGAGGTGGGATTTGCGTGCGGTCATGCCGGGGCGGGGAAAGTCTGCCAGGCGCCTGCTGGGCGCTAGGCAGCAACCCGAATCAGAGCGGATGCTCGGTGTAAAACTTCCCGCCATGGAACAGCAGGGGCGCAGCACCGGGGCGGTGACTGCAACGCTCCACCTCGCCGACGAAGATCACGTGGTCGCCTTCTTCGTAGCGGCTGCGGTTGAAGCATTCAAAGCTGGCGGCTGTGCCTTCGAGCAGCGGAGAGCCGGCGATGCCGTCGGTGAAGGCCACGCCTTGCCAACGGTCCTCGCGCTTGCTGGCAAAGCGCTCGGCCAGCTCTTTCTGGTCGGCCGCGAGGATGTTGATGGCGTAGTGCGAACCGGTGCTGAGGGCCGGCATCGAGCCAGCCGCCTGCGACAGGCTCCACAGCACCAGCGGCGGGTCGAGCGAGACCGAGTTGAAGGAGTTGGCCGTCAGGCCCACCAGCTCGCCGGTGGCGGTGCGGGCAGTGACGATGGTCACGCCGGTGGCGAACATCGCGAGCGAGGCGCGGAATTCGCGCTGAGAAAAGCTGGGCTGGCTGGCTTGGCGGGGAGAAGACATAAGCAGCTAATTTAACTGATGCCCCCCGCCCTGCGCTGGCGCAGGTCTTGCCGGCCCGGGTGCGGCACCCCGACAGGCTCTAAACTTCAGGCGATGAACCGGTCCTTGCCAAGCTTTCTGGCCGCGGCGGCATTCTGGGGTGTGGCCAGCGCGCACGCCGCAACGCCTTGCGCGGAGTTCTCCACCCGCTTGCCGAACGTGAGCCGTGCGCTGTGCGATGCGGCGCAGTTGCAGGACTCCGGTGTCCGCTCGGTCAACGGTCGCCCGCTGTGGGTGCGCGACGTGGACCCGGGCCGTGCCTCCATGCGAATTCTGGTCACTGGTGCGATTCATGGCGACGAGCTGTCGTCGGCGGCAGTAGCGCTGCACTGGATCCGGCTGGCCAGTCAGCCACCGCAGGATGCGCCGCAGACCATCCACTGGCGCTTTGTGCCCGCGCTCAACCCCGATGGCCTGCTGGCCCAGCCGCCGCGCCGCGTCAACGCCCGGGGTGTGGATCTGAACCGCAACTTTCCCACACCCAACTGGGATCGCGACGCCAAAATCTACTGGGAAAAGCGCACCCGCAAGGACCCGCGCCGCTGGCCCGGGCCGCAGCCGCTGTCGGAGCCGGAGTCGCGCTACCTGCACGAGCAGATGCAGAGCTTCAAGCCGCAGCTGATTGTGAGCATCCATGCGCCGTACGGCGTGCTGGACTTCGACGGCCCCTCGGTGCCGCCTTCACGCCTGGGGCGTCTGTATCTGGACCAGGTGGGTATCTTCCCGGGCTCGCTGGGCAACTACGGCGGTGTGCACAAGGGCGTGCCCGTGGTCACCATCGA
>CALSAU010000093.1:0-7199 GCA_943372985.1 Polaromonas sp. YR568
CGGCGCTCAAGAAAGAGCAGCTCAGTGCCGAGGGCTACGCACAGATGATCGCCACCACCACCCAGCTCAACAAGCCCGGGATCACGCTCGCACAGATGGACGGCGTACACGCGCTGACTGACATCACCGGCTTTGGATTGCTCGGTCACGGATTGGAACTGGCGCGCGGTGCAAAGCTGAAGATGGAGTTGCAGATGGACCGCATTCCGCTGCTGCCCGGCGTGCTGGAGTTGGCCGCGCAGGGCATGGTGACGGGCGCCTCAGGCCGCAATTGGGCCAGTTATGGCGCCGAAGTCAGCCTGTCTGCCAAGATCAGCCCCGCCCAGCAAGCGCTGCTCAGTGATCCACAAACCAGTGGCGGCCTGCTGGTGTCCTGCGATCCAGCCATTGCTGACGATGTGCTAGCCTGCTTTCACACCCAGGGCTTTGCCGACGCGCGGGTGATTGGTCAAATGTCATCGGGCAGTGGCGTGGCAATTACCTAGTTTCATCTAGTTTCGCCTCCGCTCGCCATGCGGAACCCTGGCCTGCTTCGGGATAACACCGTCACAAAGCTGTCAGCTAGCCTTCTATAGTCCTTTATCGAATCCGCTCCACGCAAACACGCATCCGGCACGCCTTCTCACCAAGAAGGCCGTCGGATGCTTTTCATGCGTGGACATTTTTCCTTGGGAGCACCATGCAAAACCTTCTCTCGCTGTCCCGCCTGATTGACACAATCAGCACCTGGATCGGCAAACTCACCATGTGGCTGATTCTGGCGACCACCCTGATCAGTGCTGGCAACGCCATCGTGCGCAAGGCCTTCGACACGAGTTCCAATGGCCTGCTGGAAATCCAGTGGTACCTGTTTGCAGCCGTGTTCATGCTGGGTGCAGGTTACGGGTTTCTTCGCAACTCGCATGTCCGCATTGACTTCATCTCCTCACGGCTGTCCGACCGCATGCGCAACTGGATCGACCTGCTGGGCATTGTGTTTGTGTTGTTCCCGTTCTGTATTCTGATGGTGACCTTGAGCTGGCCCTTCTTCATGGGCGCCTACAGCAACGGCGAAATGTCGCAAAACGCTGGCGGTTTGATCCGCTGGCCCGTCTACCTGCTGGTGCCGGTCGGCTTCACGATCCTGGCGATTCAGGGCATCTCTGAACTGATCAAGCGCATCGCCTTTCTGCGCGGCGTGATCGAAGACCCGATTGGCGGCGAATCTGCCAAATCGGACGAGCAAAAACACATTGAAGAGCTGGAGCGCATTGCCGCTGCCCGCCTGGCCGGAGAAAAATAAGATGGAAACCACCTTTCTGGCACAGAACTTTGTGCCCCTCATGTTCGCCGGCCTGTTTCTATTGCTTCTGACCGGTTTTCCTGTCGCCTTCGGGTTGGCCGCCACCGGTCTGGCTTTCGGTTTTATCGGCATGGAAGCAGGGCTGTTCCCGGCCACGCTGTTCCAGGCGCTGCCCTCGCGCATTTTCGGCATCATGCAGAACGACACGCTGCTGGCCATTCCCTTCTTCACCTTCATGGGCATCATCCTGGAACGCTCGGGCATGGCCGAGGACCTGCTGGAAACCGTGGGTCAGGTGTTTGGTCCGCTGCGCGGCGGCTTGGCGATTGCCGTGATTCTGGTGGGCGCGCTGCTTGCCGCGACCACCGGCGTGGTTGCCGCCGCAGTGATCTCGATGGGCCTGATCTCCCTGCCCATCATGCTGCGTTATGGTTACAGCCGCGTTATCGCGACTGGCGTGATTACGGCCTCGGGCACTTTGGCTCAGGCCATTCCACCCTCGCTGGTGCTGATCGTTCTGGCCGACCAGCTGGGCCGCTCGGTGGGTGACATGTACTCGGGCGCGCTGGTGCCTGGCCTGTTGCTGGTTGGCCTGTACATTGTCTTCATCGTCGTGGTTTCCTTTGTCAAACCGGCCATGGTGCCGCCACTGCCGGTCGAAGCGCGCATCTACAAGGAGCCGGACGGAGCCTCGGGGCACAAGTCGCTGATGTTCCTGGTCATCCTGTGCGCGGTTGCCGGCGTGGCTTGGGCCCAAGTACACAACGCCGTGCTGACCCCACTGCTCGAGCGCCCCTTGCCTGCGCCCGGCGATGAAATTGTCATCCTGTCCATGACGCTGGCTTCCCTGCTGGGTCTGGCCCTGGCCATCATCAACCGTGTCACCGGAATGGGTCTGCTGTCCAAACTGGCCGAGCGCGTGACCTTTGTGCTGATGCCGCCGCTGATCCTGATCTTTCTGGTGCTGGGCACCATCTTTCTGGGCGTCGCGACACCGACCGAGGGTGGCGCGATGGGCGCCTTGGGGGCACTGATCCTGGCCATCGGCAAACGCCGCATGGACATGTCCTTGCTCAAGCAGGCGCTGGAAAACACCGCCAAGCTCGCTTCCTTTGTGATGTTCATCCTGATCGGCTCCACGGTATTCAGCTTTACCTTCAATGCCGCTGACGGTCACTTCTGGGTGGAACGTCTGTTCGAGGGTGTCCCGGGCGGTGCCTGGGGCTTCCTGATTGTGGTCAATGTGCTGGTGTTCATTCTGGGCATGTTCATCGACTTCTTCGAGATCGCCTTCATCGTGATTCCGCTGCTGGCGCCGGTGGCAGAGAAGATCCTGCCGGGCCTGGTCCCGGGTATGACCGCCGATGACGCGATGATCTGGTTCGGCGTGATCATCGCCATGAACCTGCAGACCTCGTTCCTGACACCGCCCTTCGGTTTCGCGCTGTTTTACCTGCGCAGCGTGGCAGCGAAATTCGACTACCGCGACCGCGTCACCGGCGCCACCATTCCGGCAGTGACCACGGCCCAGATTTACAAGGGTTCGATTGCCTTCATCATCCTGCAGCTGATCATGGTGGCCGCCATCATGATCTTCCCCAGCCTGGTGACGGGCGGCATTGAAAAGGTGGACAAACTCAATGCCGAGCAGGTGCTGGAGCAGCTGCAAATGCCGAAATCGGAAGAAGAGATCAAGCAAGAGGCCGAGGAGGCCGAAGCGGCTCAGACGACCGAAGAGGCCGGCAAGGAAGAAGACCCGATGAAAGCTCTGGAGGAAGCCACGAAGCCGAAGGATGCGACGAAGCCATAAACTTCGGCTCCCCCGACTTTCTGAAGAGGCTCGCGCATGCGAGCCTTTTTTTTGCTGTCGCTGGCTGCAATTCAGGGGCACGCGCAGACGGTGATGTCGCGATATCCCAGACCTGGCGATGGACGCCGGCTCCGCCAGAGCAGCAGTCCATGCGCCAGGATCCGGACCCTGACCCGGCGGGGCCCCTCTTTAATTAGGCCCAGCCATAAAAAAACCCCGCCGAGGCGGGGTTTGGACAGACCAGCTGGACTTACAGCTTCTGGCCCTGCATGAACTGGTCGAAGCGCATTTCCGTGAACCGGAACCACAGGTTCTGGTCCTTGCGGAAAGCAGCGTAGTCGGCGTAAATCTTCTTCCAGTCGGGATTGCTGTTACCGATCTCGGCATAGAGGGCCATCGACTCCTTGAAGGCCGCATCCATCACGGTCTTGGGGAAGGGCAGGACCTTGGTTTTGGCCGCCACGAGCTGCTTGAGCGCCTCGGGGTTCCTCGCGTCATACTTGGCCTGCATGTCGGTGTGCGCATAAGCAGCCGCCGACTCCAGGATAGCCTTGTTTTCGGCGGACAGCTTGTCATAGGCAGTCTTGTTGACAAAGGCGTCCAGCTGCGGACCACCTTCCCACCAGCCAGGGTAGTAATAGAAAGGCGCGACCTTGTTGAAGCCCAGCTTCTGGTCGTCATAGGGTCCCACCCACTCGGCGGCGTCGATGGTGCCCTTCTCCAGCGCCTGGTAGATCTCGCCGCCGGGGATGTTTTGCGGAACGGCACCCATGCGGGTGAGCACCTTGCCGGCGAAGCCGCCGACCCGGAACTTCAGGCCCTTGATGTCGGCAACGCCCTTGATTTCCTTGCGGTACCAGCCGCCCATCTGTGCGCCGGTGTTGCCCATAGGGAAGTTGACGATGTTGTACTTGCCGTAAAACTCGCGCATGAGTTTCAGGCCGTTGCCCTGGTACATCCACGCGGTCATCTGGCGGCTGTTGAGGCCGAAGGGAATGGCGCATCCCAGAGCGAAAACGTCGTTCACGCCGAAGAAATAGTAGGGCGCGGTGTGGACCATTTCGGTCGTGCCCTTCTGGATGTTGTCGATCATGCCGGCAATCGGAGGCATCAGCTCGCCACCGGGGTGCACGGAGATCTGGAACTTGCCGCCAGACATTTCGCCCACTTTTTTCGCAAAGACTTCCGCAGCACCGTAAATGGTGTCGAGGGCTTTCGGAAAGCTCGATGCCAGGCGCCAGCGAATGGCTTCCTGGGCATGCACGGCCGGTGCTACGCCAGCGGCAAGCACACCGGCAATACCGGCATTTTTGATAAGAGAACGACGATCCATGAATAGACTCCAGGTGATTTGAGGGAGCACGGCTTATGACCGGGCCTTCAACTTTTGACAGTTGCCCTTAATTCTAGAACTCGCTTTTTGCAGCTTGAGGGCGGGTTTTCCCTGCGGAAAACGGCCTTTCAAACACACAGTCAGCCAGTTGTCAGCCCGCACCAGTCAAAGCTTTTGGCTCTGCATGAAGCGGTCGAAAGTCGACTCGGTGAAACGGAACCAGAGGTTCTGATCGCCTCGAAAACGGGCGTAGTCCGCATACAACCGACGCCAGTTGGGATTGCTCACCGACAGCTCCGCGTAAAGCGCCATGGACTCCTTGAAAGCCGCGTTCATCACGTCCGGAGGGAAAGGCCTGAGCCTGGCGCCGGCCCCAACCAATTGCTTGAGCGCCGTCGGATTCCGGGCATCGTATTTAGCTTGCATCTCTACATGAGCCGCCGCACTGGCGATTTTCACGATCGCCTTGTTGACGCTGCTCAAGGCCTCATAGGCCTTCCGGTTGATGTAAAGATCGAGTTGCAGGCCACCCTCCCACCAGCCAGGGTAGTAGTAGTTGGGTGCTACCTTGTTGATACCCAGCTTCTGATCGTCGTAGGGGCCAATCCATTCGGCAGCGTCGATGGTGCGCTGCTCCAACGCCTGGTAGATGTCGCCGCCAGCAAGGGTCTGCGGAACGGCACCCATGCGCTCAATGACCTTGCTGGTAAAACCACCGACCCGGAATTTCAGGCCCTTCATGTCCGAAAGCGAGCGGATCTCCTTGCGGAACCAGCCGCCCATCTGCGCACCGGTGTTGCCGCACGCAAAGTTGATGATGTTGTACTGCGCGTAAAACTCGCGCATCAGCTTCAGGCCGTTGCCCTCGAAAGTCCAGGCAGTCATCTGCCGGCTGTTCATGCCAAAGGGGATGGCACCGCCGATGGCGAAAGTCTCGTCCTTGTCCGCAAAATAATACGGTGCGGTGTGCGCCGCCTCAATCGATCCGCTGCGCACGTTGTCCAGGACATCGAAGGCCGACATCAGCTCGCCAGCTGCATGCACCGATATCTCGAACTTGCCGCCGGACGCCGCTCGCACATGCTGGGCGAAACTTTCTGCCGCGCCATAAATCGTGTCCAGCGACTTGGGGAAACTGGATGCCAGGCGCCAGCGGACCGATGCCTGGGCCAGAACGGCAGGCGCCACGCCGGCCGCAAGCACACCGGAGATGCCGGCATGTCTGATCAGGGCTCGACGATTCATGAAACACTCCGAAGGGGGAAACCGGTCTGTGTGAACAAGCAAGCGTCAGCGCAAGATTGCGACACATCGCCTTGCCGCGATTGTAGAAAGCCACGAGCACACACCCTCACGGGTTTTCCCGCGCGCCCCACATGACAGGCGCATGACAGGCGCATTAGGCCGCGCGAGCAGGCTTCGCGGCTAGCCGACCGACTTCAACACTGGTTTGGATGCCTTGCCGGACAGGGGCACTGCGGCAAAACGCGAACTGATCGCGCGCTCAATACCGGCGGCATCCAGCCCCTGCATGGACAGCAGCTTGGCCGGATCACCGTGCTCGGTGAAGATGTCCTGAAGGCCCAGTTGCAACAGCGGCCGCACCACGCCGGCAGCCTGAAGCGCCTCACTGACGGCACTGCCAGCGCCGCCCATGATGGCGCCCTCTTCCACCGTGACCAGCGCATCGTGACTGTCGGCGATCTTGAGCAGCAACTCGGTGTCCAGCGGCTTGGCCCAGCGCATGTTGGCCACGGTGGCATCGAGCTTCTCGGCGGCTTCGAGCGCCGGATAAAGCAAGGTGCCAAACGCAAGAATGGCCACGCCCCTGCCTTCACGCCGCACTTCACCCTTGCCAAAAGGCAAGGACTTCAAACCAGACTCCGGCTCCACGCCGGCACCAGCGCCGCGCGGGTAGCGCACCGCCACCGGATGGCTCTGCTCAAAGGCCGAACTCAGCAACTGACGACACTCCTTCTCATCAGCCGGGCAGGCCACGCTCATGTTCGGAATGCAGCGCAGATAGGGAATGTCGTAGGCACCGGCATGCGTGGGGCCATCAGCGCCGACGAGCCCCGCACGGTCGAGTGCAAACACGACCGGCAAGTTCTGCAGCGCCACATCGTGGATGAGCTGGTCGTAACCGCGCTGCAAAAAGGTCGAATAAATTGCGACCACCGGCTTGAGGCCCTCACACGCCATGCCAGCCGCAAAGGTGACTGCATGCTGCTCGGCAATGCCGACGTCGTGGTATCGATCGGGAAAGCGCTGGTGAAACTCGACCATGCCCGAGCCCTCGCGCATCGCGGGCGTGATGCCGACCAGGCGCTTGTCCTGCTCGGCCATGTCGCACAGCCAGCGACCAAAGACCTGGGTGAAGGTCTGCTTGGCGGGTGTGGCCGCTTTCTGCAGGCCGGTGGCCGGGTCGAATTTGCCAGGCCCATGGTAAGCAATCGGGTCTGCCTCAGCGAGCTTGTAGCCCTGGCCTTTCTTGGTCACCACATGCAGGAACTGCGGCCCCTTAAGGTTGCGCAGGTTCTCCAGTGTGGGAACGAGCGATTCGAGGTCATGTCCGTCAATCGGGCCGATGTAGTTGAAGCCGAAGTTCTCGAACAGCGTGGCCGGCACGACCATGCCCTTGGCATGCGTCTCCAGCCGGCGCGCCAGTTCGAACAGCGGGGGCGCCACGCGCAGCACCTGCTTGCCCACGTTCTTGGCCGATGCGTAGAAGCGGCCGCTCATCAGCTGGGCCAGGTAACGGTTGAGCGCACCGA
>CALSAU010000094.1:0-7162 GCA_943372985.1 Polaromonas sp. YR568
ATGCAGGCGCCGCTGAGGGGCCAGCCGCGACGGTCTGGACAGACGGCGCTGCGACTGCTTTTGCTGTTTCGACAACCGGCGCTGCGGGTGCAGCCACGGCCGGTTGAATCGCCGCCACAGGCGCAGTCACCGCACCGGCGGCGCTCGCATCATTGGCTCTGTTCTGCGCGGGTGGGGCGCTTGCCGTGGCCAGCTGGGGCGCCGACACTTCGCGCACGATCACCCAGCGGCCGTTCTGCCGCTCCCAGCGCAAGGTCTTGGTGACCACGTCCTGGTACTTCGGCGAGCGATAGGTCTGCGTGAACACGGTCGTCGCGCTCTGGTCATCGCTCGGCGTTGCCGTCACGTCGGAAAGTTTGACCTCGACCTCGGCAACGCGGCGGAACGAACTGCGCAAGCCCTGCTCCCACGCACTGCGGCTGCTGCCTGCAGGTGCCAGCGGCGCGTAGCTCTCGGAGTAGGCGGCGAGGTAGGTGTCGATATCCCGATTCACCCACGCGGCCCGCCATGCTTGCAAAGCACGCAGCAGCTCGGCACGCGCTGAAGGCTGCGGGCTGCTTTCGGTGGCCATACCGGCCTCGCGCGCCAGAGGCTGTGCGTTGCCGGTCGGCGGCAGTGACGGAATCACCGACGAGGACGGCGAAGGCGGTGTTGGAGATGTCGAGGGCGCTGAGGCTGGCGGGCGCGCCGGCTGACGGGCGGGCGGCGTCGACGGTGGTGTTGGCGGTGTGGCGCCGGCTTCGCTTTCTCGCTGGCGCAAGGTTTCCTGGGCGGCCTCCTGCAAGGCCCTCTCGCGGGCATTGAGCACCGCCGTCTGTTTGATCTGCTCGTTGGCGCGCTCGTCGAGAACGCCCTTGTTCACGGTGTATACCGCCACCGCGTCGGGCGGGCACTGGCGCGACACATCGTCGGCCCCATCGGCACTGTCGAGGGCGGGAATGGCTCCCACGTCCATGCGGGTGAGGTCCAGCGAGGTCAGCAGCGTGCCGAGTGCAGCATGCGCGCGGATGTAGGCCAGGCTCAGATCCTGCTCGGCGTTGGAGACGGTGCGGCGCGACTGGTAGAGCTCGTTTTCCGTATCAAGCAGGTCCAGCAGGGTGCGCTGACCGATCTCGAACTGCTGGCGATAGGCATTGCGGGCTTTTTCCAGCGACACCTTGTTCTGGTCCAGAAAAGCCAGCTGCTCCTTGATCTTGCGGATGTCGTTGAAGGCAATCAGCAGGGTCTGACGGATGTCGCGGCAGGTCTTGTCGCGCTGGTCCTTGGCCGCATTGAGCTGGCTGGCGAACTGCTGATTGCGGGCGCGGTCGGCACCGCCGGCGAACAGGTTCCAATTCAGCACGACTTCGGCCACGTTGCTGTCCAGCGTGCCGGTGGTGCCGCTCAGGTTCCTGCCGCTTTCACGGCGCAAGCGCAAATCCACACGGGGACCGAAGGCGCCGCTGCGGCTGTCCAGCGCAGAGCTGGCGGCGCGCACGTTTTCCACGGCCGCCAGCAAGGCGCCGTTGCGCTGCTGGGCCTGCTGCACGGCGGCGGCCGGATCGGCCGGCATGTTCAATGTCAGTTGCGCCGGCACCGGCATTTCGGCAGCGGGCAGCATGCCCACCACACGCTGGAAGCGCGCGGTGGCGTCGTGCAGATTGGCGGTTTCCGTCAGCAGATTGGCTTCGGCAGACGACAGCCGTGCAGAGGTCTGCTCCAGGTCAACGCCGCGGGCCACCTTGGCCTTGACGCGGCGTTCCATCTGCGCAAACACCGCGCGGTGCTCCACGTAGTTGTCTTCGGCCAGCCGCACCATCTCACGGAAACGCAGGACATCGATGTAGGCGCGCGCAGCCTCGAAAGCCACGGCTTCGGAGGTGTCGAGGAATTCATACAGCCGCACCAGCCGGGCATGGTCCAGGCGCCGGACTTCATTGCGGGTGGCAAAGCCGTCGTACAGCAACTGGCTGATCGAGATGGTGGTGGAGGAACGGTTCAGGTTGCCACGGAAGGTGGTGTCGTCACGCCGCTCGCGCCCGCCTGACAGGGCCAGGTCCACCCGCGGCAACAGCGCGCCCGCAGCCGCCGAACGCTCGCCATCGGCTGCGCGAATGGAATGCCATTTGGCCAGCACGTCGGGGTTGTTCAGTACCGCGCTCTGGGCGGCATCGCGCAGCGTCAACACCGTGGGCGGCGATGCCGGTTGCGCAGCAACAGCCATGGAAAAAGCCAGGGCAGCCACACCCAGCCAGACGGCGGTGAGGCGGCTGTTCACAGGGAAGTCAGCGTCGAATCGACTAGGCGTGGAGGTCATATTCAGCTACGCTGGGCTGTGCAGGCCAGAACATGCGGCACCCGGCTGGAAAAATCCATGCCGTTGATCCGTGCCGATGGGTGGCCAGCAGAAAAATGAAGGTGGCATGGAATGGCTGTAAGCGGCATGTGTTGACGGTGGCAAGGCGGGTTTTTCGGCAAATTAGACGGGCTCAAAATGCACCTCAGATGAATTTGAAAACGCTTTAATAAAACCCGCTTAGTGACTGTTTTATATGACTTTTTTCATGGTAACTTAGGTTTTTGGCGACTGCAAACAAATAAACCACGGAAGCTCCGTTTTTAAGCGGAAACCACACACTTGAGCCGCGTCAGAACCGTCGTCGCTGTATTTTTGGTGCTTTTGGCGCTGCTGCTGGCCACCTTCCGGGTGGCCGCAGTCGATTACGAGCGCATGCGCAGCGTGATGAGCCAGCGCTTCGGCCAGCCCGGCTTGGCCTCGCTGCGGGACTGGGAGGCGCTGGTCCAGCCACGCGCGTCAGAAGCCGACACCGCCAAGCTGCGCCGGGTCAACGACTTCTTCAATCGGCGCACCCGCTTTGGCGACGACAGGGTCATCTGGTCGCAAAACGACTACTGGGCCACGCCGCTTGAAACCCTGGGCCGCGGTGCCGGTGACTGCGAGGATTTCGCCATCGGCAAGTACTTCAGCCTGCTGCTGCTGGGCGTGCCCGACGAACAGTTGCGCCTCATTTATGTCCAGGCCCGCATTGGCGGCGCCAGCAGCAGCATCACGCAGGCCCACATGGTGCTGGCCTGGTACCCCGAGCCAAACGCCGAGCCGCTGATTCTCGACAACCTGGTGGGCGACCTGCTGCCAGCGTCGCGCCGCGCTGATCTGTTTCCGGTGTTCAGTTTCAACCGCCAGGGTTTGTGGCAGGGTGTGCAGGGCCCGCGCGGCCCGGGTGGCGCTGCCAGCCTGTCGCGCTGGCAGGAGCTGCTGGCGCGTGTGAAGGCTGAGGGATTCGATGGGATCTAGCGCCATGAACCACGAACCGGATTGCGAACCGGATTGCGATTTGACTTGTTTTGCACCCGCTATCAAGAGATAGTACCGAGAGGATTCTTATGTCGATGTACCGCCAACTCTGGCTAGCCATGATTGTCAGCACGCTGCTTGCGCTGCTGGGAGGTCTGCTGGCCTCCACACAGAACGCACGGCAGTACCTCTCGCAGCAACTGACCTCCAAGAACGTCGACAACGCCGCCGCGCTGGCCCTGTCCCTGAGCCGGCAGGAGCCCGACCCGGTGATGGTGGACCTGACTGTCGCCTCGCTGTTCGACAGCGGCCACTACGAGCTGATCCGCGTGGTCGATCCCGCAGGAAAAATCATGTCTGAGCGCATTGCACCTGCGGGCCAGTACGGCGTGCCCGACTGGTTTGTGCGCCTGCTGCCGCTGAACGGCGAGGCGGGCGAGGCCAGCATCAGCAATGGCTGGCGGCAGCTGGGCACCATCACAGTGCTCAGCAACAGCGGCGTGGCCTACCGCAGTCTCTGGAACAGCATCTGGCAGCTGATGGGCGCGCTGTGCGTGACCGGCTTGCTCGGTGGCTACCTCGGCACCCGCATCCTGCGGCGGCTGCAGGGCCCGCTGGACCGCGTCATCGGGCAGGCCCAGGCGGTGAGCCAGCGAAACTTCGTCACCATCGACGAACCGGCAGTGCCCGAGCTGCGCCAGCTCGCCGCCGCGATGAACAGCATGGTGCTGCGCATCAAGACCATGTTTGAAGAGGAAGCCGGCAAGCTCAAGGACGTGCGCCTGAAGGCCAATGCCGACCCGCTCACCGGCCTCGCCAACCAGACCTTCTTTGTGGTGCAGCTGCTCGAATCGCTGGACAGCGAAGACAAGATCGACCACACCCTGCTGCTGGTGCGCCTGCTCGACATGTCGGGCATCGAGGCGAGACTGGGCACCCCTGCAACCAACCAGCTGCTCAAGGCCTGCGCCAAGATACTGGCCGACCACACCCGCGGCGCCAATGCCCTGGCCGCCCGCTTCAAGGATGCCGACTTTGCCATGCTGATGCACCGCACCGCCGACACCCACGCGCTGGCAGACACACTGATTCTGGAGCTTCAGGCCGCAGGCCGACAGGCGCAGGTCGAGCACCTGCAGGTGGCCATCGGTCTGGCGCGGCTGCAGCCCGGCCAGGACCTCGCGGGCCTGATGGCCGAGGCCACCTCCGCACTGGCGCAGGCTGCTGGCAGTGCGGCGGCTGGCGGTGGCAGCGCGGTGCACCACGCATCGACTGCGATGTCGGGTACATCGCCAGCCGCGTCGCAATGGATGCCGGTGTTCCAGCAGGCGCTGGAGGAAAAGCGCGTGCGGCTGGCCAGCACGCCCGTGGTTGACCTGAACGGCCGGCTGATTCACCGCGAATGCGTGCTGGAGGTCTTGCTCCAGAACCAGGACGGCTGGCAGCCGATGGGCCGCCTGTCGCAGATTGCCGAGCAGTTGGGCCTGACCAGCACGCTGGACATGAAAGCCGTGCAGCTCGGTCTGGCCCAGCTCAGGGAGGTACCCGGTGTTTCACTGGCCATCACGATCTCGGCCATTTCCTGCCGCGAGGTCCGGTTTGTGAAAGAGCTGCTGGGCGAATTGGCACGCGATGTCGCGCTGGCCTCCCGCCTGTCGCTGCAGCTGCCCGAAGCCGATGCCACCGAACAGCTGCCCGCTTTCCGCACCTTCTGTGTGGCGGTGAAGAAAACCGGGTGTAGCGTCGGCCTGCAGCATGTGGGTCGGCAGCTGGGCGACATCGGGCAATTGCACGATCTGGGCCTCAGCTATCTCAAGGTCGATTCCAGCTTCATCCGGGGCCTGCACTACAACACCGGCAACCAGAACTTCCTGCGCGGCCTGACCAGCATCGCCCACCACATCGGCACCGATGTGTATGCAGAAGGCGTGGTCGATCCGCTGGAGCTGGCCGAGCTGGCAGCCCTTGGGCTGAACGGCGCGGCAGGGCCCGCAGCGCGCGAGCACACCGGCTGATGGGCCGCTCACACGCAGACAGCGCCTGAACCCGAAGCCGCTGGCCGGCGCCGTATGCCGGCGCCAGAGCGGAGACGCAGCACCACAAGGGCACCACATCCGCACCCTGCCCGGCTCCGTGCCAGTAGGCGCGGAGCGATCAGTCGGTGTTGAGCTTGCCCTTGTTCAGCATGTCCTGAATCACCTGCTGGTCGGTGGTGTTCATACCAATCATGTCCACGCCCGCCAGCACGATGCGCTGGTCTGCCGCGCCCAGCACGGCAGCGGACGGCGCGCCCACCTCGTGCGAGTCGCTGGCAAAACCGCCGGTGCTGCTGATGTGAACAATCGTGTCGCTGCCCGACTTCTCGAAGTGCAGGAAGTTGGCCAGGTTGTCCTGATCGACTGCAGCGCTCTCGCCAAGCAGCAGATCGCGCAGGTCCAGCACATCGCCACCGGCAGAGCGAGCGTCAAGACCAAAGTCCAGAATCGTGTCCACCACTGGCGAGCCTGCCGTGCTGCCATCGTTGAGGTGCCACTCGAACACGTCAGCCGCCGTGGTGCCGATGTAGGTGTTGCCACCTGGCTCCACCACAATCGCGTTCGCGTCTTCAGCGGTGGAGTCTGTACTTCCCGGAGCAGCTTCAAACCCGATCTCGGCATACATGCCGGTTCCACCGTCAATGTATGTGAAGGCACCCTCGGACAGCACCACTTGCCCGTCAATCGTGCCGTCGCCCACAATGGTGTGCAGGTTGAAGGAGGCGATCCCCAAATCGGCCAGACTGACCAGCTCGCCTGCGTCGCTGATGCCATCCTGGTTCGCGTCGATCCACACCTGCAGCTTGTGGAAATTCGTGTCTTCCGTACCCAATACCCCGTCAGTATTGCTGTCGAGGCTCTTAAGCGCTTCGACACCACTGACATAGTTGCCGCCAGCAAACCACGGGGTGAACATCTCGCTGCCGTCTTCAATGACGCCCGAGCCATCCAGGTCGTAAGCCAGAATGCCATCGACGCCGGTGGTCCAGGCGATTTGATCCTTGGCGCCATCAGCATTCAGGTCAAACTGCACACCATTCGCCAGAGAGTTGAACGCAAGACCACTGGCACCCAAATCCAGAATGATCGGGTCAATCACAGTAGAGCTAATCAACGCAGTGAGGCTGGTCATCGTCACGCCCTGCAAACTGACAAGAACGTCATTGGCAGCCGAGGGAGTGGCACCTACCTGCTGATACACAAAAGTGTGGGCGACATTTGCAATAGTGGCAGTGAATGCAACAGTAGCACCCGCATTTCCCAAGTCATTCCGCTGCAAATAATCGACCACTGCAGCAACTTGACTTTCTGACGTAAGGGTCAATGCTTTGAAGGCTCCGTTAGGCTTGTCATCGAAAGTAATCATGCCATTCGTGACCGAATGACGAACGACAACAGCGTTGGTAACGAATAAAACCGAGTTGTTACCATCGACAGCGCTATTCCCAACCGCAACCGGAGCGACAGGTAGATTCAACTTATCGATTGAAGTATTGAAGTCAGTAATGACGTCATATCCAACGATAGTGCCAGCATTACCAGACCCGCCGATAGTCGCAATAGACTCACCACTGCCCACATTGAACGTATCACGGACAGCGTCTGCTCCACCACTGAGGATATCGGCCCCTGCGCCGCCGGTAATGATGTCAATGCCTGCGCCGCCAGAAATGGTGTCTGCACCGGTGCCGCCGGTGATGGTGTCGGCGCTGCCGGAGCCGGTTACCGTGAAAGCTTCGGTCTGACCGCTCAAGTTAATCGTCACGCCCGCTGCTGCCGTGGCAGCCGAGATGGCCTCGACGCCCTGGATGGAGGCATCTGTCGCGCCCAG
>CALSAU010000095.1:0-7126 GCA_943372985.1 Polaromonas sp. YR568
AAGAACATGTTGAGGAAGAAGGTCTGCAGCATGTCGTCGCGGTGGTGGCCCAGCGCGACCTTGGTGCAGCCCAGCTCGCCCGCCACGCGGTAGAGGATGCCGCGACGCAGTCGGGAGCACAGCGAGCACAGCGTTTTGCCCTCGGGGATCACGCGCTTGACGATGCTGTAGGTGTCCTGGTTCTCGATGTGGAAGGGCACGCCCAGCTTGCCCAGGTACTCGGGGAGCACATGCTCGGGAAAGCCGGGCTGCTTCTGGTCGAGGTTGACCGCCACCAGGTCAAAGTGGATGGGCGCGCGCTTTTGCAGCTTGAGCAGGATGTCGAGCATGGCATAGCTGTCTTTGCCCCCCGAGACGCACACCATCACCTTGTCGCCTTCTTCAATCATGTTGAAGTCGACGATGGCGCGGCCCACCTCGCGGCACAGCCGTTTCTCAAGCTTGTGGTCCTCGCGTTCGATCTTCAGACTGTTCTGCACGCGGGCAGAGCTTTGCGCCTGCTCGTGGGCGGCCAGCGCTTCATCCCAGACTGCACTCATGTCGTTTGCTCCCATGGCTTTCACCACTGTCCTGTCTCGACACGAATCGCCACTTCGCAGTCGTCAAAAATTTCCAGCTTGGCGATCTTCACGCGCACGCCCACCACGCCGGGCAGTTGCATCAGGCGGTGCGCCAGCTTGCCGATCAGGCTCTCCAGCAGGTTCACATGCTCGGCCGTGCATTCGTTGATGATGATCTGGCGCACCTTGCGGTAGTCCAGCACGTGGTTGATGTCGTCATCGTGCGGCAGCAGCGGCTGCGTGCCCTGGTTCAGCTCGGCGTCCACCTGGATCGGCTGTGGCGCGGCTTTCTCGTGCTCCAGAATGCCGAGGTTCGCGTCAAAACGCAAGCCAGTAAGGGTGAGGATTTGTGTGCCTCGGGAATTGAACATGGTCACAGCCTGTCAGTAGGTGTTTCGGTGGATGGCCAGGGCTTGCGATCCGGGCTTACATCAGCGAGAAGTCGCGCTCGAACTTCATCAGGTGCTGGCCGCCATCGACCAGCAGCGTGGTGCCGGTGATCGACTGGTTCTCCAGCGCGAACTTCACGGTGGCCGCCACATCGGCCGGTGTGGATGAGCGCCCCAGTGGCGAGAGCGTGTGCAGCGCTTCGAACTTCTCGTCGCTGAGCATGTGGCTGGTCAGCGTAAGCCCCGGGGCCACACCCACCACGCGCACCGCGGGGGCCAGCGCCAGTGCCAGCATGGTGCCGGCGGCTTCCAGTGCGGCCTTGGAAAGCGTGTAACTGAAGAAATCGGGGTTCTGGTTCCAGAGCTTCTGGTCCAACAGGTTCACCACCGCACCGGTGGCGCCGCGGGCAGCGACGTGTGCGTGCAGGGCCTGCGCCAGCAGCACGGCCGCGCCGGTGTTGCTGTGCAGGTGCTTGTCGAGTGCGGCAAAACTGAAGCTGGCCGCGCTGTCATGCTCAAAGGTGGAGGCGCTGTTGACCACCGCATCGATCCGGCCGCAGCGCGCCACCACTGACGGCACCAGCGCGCGCACCGCGCTTTCATCGGCCAGATCGGCCTCAAACACCAGCGGCTCAACGGCCACGCCGGCTTTGGCGGAGGTCAAACGCGCGCAGTCTTCAGCGGTCACCAGCGCCTCGTCGCGCGAGCTGCGGTAGTGCACCGCCACCTGCCAGCCGCCAGAGGCCAACGCGAGCGCGATCTCGCGGCCGAGCCGTTTGGCGGCACCGGTGACGAGAACAACAGGCAGTGAGGAAGGCACGGTCATTGGAATGTGGCGGTAATGCGGAGAGCGCAGTGAATGCGGGGAATCAGTCGGGGGTTGGATGGCCGACAATTGGAGCACCGCATCACGGCAAAGCCCGAGGCACTGCAGGCCCGGCCCCCACTCCGACGATCCCTCCGACAACACGACCCAACCCCCAACGGATGAGCCCGCCCAGCCAAAGCCCTATTTTACCGGCCGACCCCGACCAACGCCTCATGGAGGTGATTGCCGGAGCCATCACCGACGCAGGCGGCTGGCTCGGTTTTGACCGCTTCATGGCGCTGGCGCTTTACAGCCCCGGTCTTGGCTACTACGCCAACGACTCGCGCAAGTTCGGCCTGATGCCCACGGGCGGCAGCGATTTCGTGACCGCCCCCGAGCTGTCGCCCCGCTTTGGCCAGACGCTGGCCCGGCAGGTCGGCCAGGCGCTACAGGCCACCGGAACCCACGAAGTCTGGGAGTTCGGCGCTGGCTCCGGCGCGCTGGCACAGCAGGTGCTGGCAGCCTTGGGCGATCAGGTGCAGCGCTACACCATCGTCGATCTCTCAGGCAGTCTGCAGGCCCGCCAGCGCGAGCGTCTGGTCGCTCATGGCGACCGGGTGCAGTGGGTCAGCGAGTTGCCTGCGCAGATGCATGGTGTGGTGCTGGGCAATGAGGTGCTCGATGCGATGCCGGTCAAGCTGCTGGTGCGGCTGGGTGGCCAATGGCACGAGCGCGGCGTGGCCCTGCATGACGGCCGCTTCACCTGGGCAGACCAGCCCACCCCACTGCGGCCGCCAGTGGAGATCGACAGCGACCACGATTACCTGACCGAAATCCACCCCGAGGCAGAAGGCTTTGTGCGCACGCTCGCCGACCGGCTGGTGCAAGGCGCCGTCCTGTTCATCGACTACGGCTTCCCTGAAGCCGAGTACTACCACCCCCAGCGCCACATGGGCACCGTTATGTGCCACCGCGCCCACCAGTCCGACGCTGACCCGCTGGCCGATGTGGGCCTGAAAGACATCACCGCCCACGTCAACTTCACCGGCATCGCGCTGGCAGGCCAGGAGGCCGGACTGCAGGTGCTGGGCTACACCAGCCAGGGGCGCTTTCTGCTCAACTGCGGTGTGGTCGACGGCATGGAAGGCGCCAGCCTCGCCGAGCGCAGCATGGTGCAAAAGCTCATCAACGAACACGAGATGGGCGAGCTATTCAAGGTCATCGCCTTCGGCGCCAAAGTAGGCCCTGATTGGGAACCGATAGGTTTTTCCGCCAGCGACCGAACGCATACCTTGTAACAGCCCAATCCAAAGCTAACCGAACTCTTAATTCAAGCGGAGCCGCGGAACCGGCTTTGCCGGGCCGCAGGCGGGGCGGCCCCCTCGGGGGGCAGGGAGCTACACGAAGTGAGCGACCGTGGGGGCCAACATCCCCGGCTAAACTGCCCAGATGATCCGCTGGTTCATCGTCATCTTCCTCGCTCTGGTCTTCATCAGCTGGTTCACCCCGTTGCTGCAGAAGCTGGGCTTCGGCAAATTGCCGGGGGATTTGCGCTTCCGGCTGTTCGGGCGCGAGTGGTTTCTGCCGGTGACCACCACCATCCTGCTGAGCTTTGTGGCCAGCGCGATTGCCCAGTTCATCTGACCCGCATTTGTCACACAAGCGCCCCGCCAGAGCGTCGCCATGTCATTTTTCAAAGACCTGAATATCGCCGCGTTCACTGCAGGATTCGTGGCCGTTCTGGTCGGCTTCACCAGCTCAGTGGCCATCGTGTTCCAGGCGGCGCAGGCCTTCAACGCCACGCCGGAGCAAATCTCGTCGTGGATGTGGGCGCTTGGCCTCGGCATGGGGCTGTGCTCGCTGGTGCCTTCGCTCTGGCTGAAGAAGCCGGTGATGGTGGCCTGGTCCACGCCCGGCGCGGCGGTGCTGGCCACGGCCGGGCTGGCGGGTGGTTTCTCGATGGGCGAGGCGGTGGCCGCTTTCATGGTCAGCGCGCTGCTGATCACGCTCTTCGGCATCACCGGCTGGTTCGAGAAAGTCATGAACCGCATTCCCGTGGCGATTGCGTCGGCGCTGCTGGCCGGCGTGCTGGCGCGCTTTGGCCTGCAGGCTTTTGCGGCGGCGCAAACCGCCCTGCCACTGGTGTTGTTGATGCTGGCAATTTATCTGGTGGGCAAGCGCGTGATGCCGCGCTACGCGGTGGTGCTCACCTTGCTGGGCGCCATCGTGTACGTGGTGTCGCGCGGGGAACTGGCGTGGTCTGAGGTACGGTTTTCGCTGGCCATGCCAGTGTTTGTGATGCCGCAGTTCAGCATGGCGGCGGTGGTCAGTCTGGCGATTCCGCTGTTTGTGGTGACCATGGCTTCGCAGAACCTGCCTGGCGTGGCCGCCATTCGCGCGGCAGGCTATGGGCCGGATGCTGCAGATGGTGGCATCCCGATTTCCAAAGTCATCATGCTCACGGGTCTCGCCACGCTGGTGCTGGCACCCTTTGGCGCCTTCGCGCTGAACCTGAGCGCCATCACCGCCGCCATCTGCATGGGAGAAGAAGCCCATGAAGACCCGCGCAAGCGCTACACCGCAGCGGCGGTGTGCGGCCTGATCTACATCGTCATCGGCATCCTGGGGGCCGCCGTGACCGGCCTGCTCACCGCCTTCCCGAATGAGCTGGTGGTGGCGATTGCGGGCCTGGCCCTGCTGGGCACGATTGGCGGCGGGCTGGCGGCAGCGGTCAGGGACGAAGACCACCGCGAGGCGGCGTTGATCACCTTTCTGGTCACGCTCTCGGGCGTGGTCATTGCGGGCGTGGGCTCGGCCTTCTGGGGCGTGGTCGCCGGCGCGATTGCGCTGTTTGTACAACAATACGGAAAGACCTCGTCCGCGGCGCCTCGCTGACGTTCGCTCACCCTGTGTTGCTGAGCGACTGCGCTTACTCTTTCAACCCGCTGCGGCATGGCCCGTAGCTTTGACCCAACTGCCATGCACATCCTGTTTGTTGCCGATCCGCTGGAGTCCTTCAAGATCTACAAGGACACCACCTTTGCCATGATGCGCGAGGCGCAGCGGCGCGGCCACCGCATCAGCGCCTGCGAGGTGAAAGACATCACCTGGCAGCGCGGCGGCGTGGTCACAGCCTTTGTGCGCGACATCACGCTGACGGGCGATGCCGACGTGTGGTTCACCGCCGCACAGCACCACCCCGACGAGCGGCCGCAAGCACTGAAGGACTTCGGCTGCGTGGTGATGCGCAAGGACCCGCCCTTTGACAGCGAGTACTTCTACAGCACCCACCTGCTGGAGCAGGCCGAACGCGAAGGCGCGCGCGTCTTCAACAAGCCGCGGGCGCTGCGCGACCACCCGGAAAAGCTCGCCATCATGGAGTTCCCGCAGTTCATCGGCCCGACGCTGGTGACGCGCGACGCGAGCGACATCAAGCGCTTTCACGCCGAGCACAAGGACATCATCCTCAAGCCGCTTGACGGCATGGGAGGTATGGGCATCTTCCGGGTGAAGGAAGACGGCCTCAACCTCGGCAGCATTATCGAAACCCTGAACAAGGACGGCGCGCAAAGCGTGATGGTGCAGAAGTTCCTGCCCGAGATCGCCCAGGGCGACAAGCGCGTGCTGGTGATCGGCGGCAAGCCGGTGCCGCAGTGCCTGGCACGTATTCCGCAAGGCGGCGAGGTGCGTGGCAATCTGGCGGCTGGTGGCAAGGGCGTGGCGCAGCCGCTGTCGGCACGCGACCGCGAGATCGCAGAAGCCATCGGCCCAGTGCTGGCAGCGCGCGGACTGCTGCTGGCGGGCATTGACGTGATCGGCGACTGCGTGACAGAGATCAATGTCACCAGCCCGACCTGCTTTCAGGAAATCTTCGACCAGACCGGCTGCGATGTGGCGGCGCTGTTCATCAATGCGCTGGAAGAAGCGCTGAGCATCTAGCCGGATTCCAGCCGAGCACCAGGCCCTGACTAGGCCCTGGCCAGCGCGCCGTCCACAAACACCTTCAGCTCGCCCGGCGCAAACGAGGTCCACGCCTCGTTGGTGGTCAGCGGCGCCGTCACCACCACCGCCACGCGGTCCGTCGGATCAGTGTGCTCGGCAAAGTTCACGCTCACGTCTTCATCGCTCAGCGTGGCATGCGCGAACGGGTGGCGCCGCTCCACGTAGCAGAGCTGGGTGGACGCATGGGCCCACAAGGCCTGGCCGTTGCTGAGCAGAAAGTTGAAGGTGCCGTGGCGCGCAATCTGAGGTGCCAACTCGCGCAGCGTGATGCTCAGTTCTTCCACGCTGGGCACATCGGCATGCGACTTGGCCAGTTCCTGCATGATCCAACAAAAGGCGCGCTCGCTATCGGTGTTGCCCACCGGGCGGAAGCTGCCGTGCAGCCGCGGCGCGAAGTCTTTCAGGTCGCCGTTGTGCGCGAACACCCAGTAGCGGCCCCACAGCTCGCGCACAAAGGGGTGGCAGTTCTCCAGCGCCACGCTGCCCTGGGTCGCCTTGCGGATGTGGGCAATCACGTGCCGGCTCTTGATCGGGTAACGGCGGATCAGTTCAGCCACCGGCGACTCGCAGGCCGGCAGGTGGTCGACAAAATGGCGCAGTCCGCGATCTCCACCGCCCAAGTCCGATCCGGCCGCATTCTCGAAAAACGCAATGCCCCAGCCGTCGCTGTGGTGGTCAGTCCGCCCGCCGCGCTGCGCGAAGCCGCTGAAACTGAAGGTCACATCGGTCGGCGTGTTGCAGCTCATGCCCAGCAGCTGGCACATCTCAGGCGGCCTTTTTCTGCAGGGCTGTCAGCGGGGGCAGCGTCATGGGCCGGCTCAGTCCCGTGGCTCGGACCAGAGCTTGCCGCCGGTGGCCCAGTTCTCGCGCTTGATGTCGGTGATCAGGATGTCAACCGACTCTGGCTGGCCGCCAAGAATCTCGACACTGACGCGGGTGATGGCCTCGACGAGCTTTTTCTTCTGCTCGATGGTGCGGCCTTCCATCATTTCGACGTGGTAAGTGGGCATGGGTGCTCCTCGGTAAATCGGTTGACAGACAGGTCGATGATAAAAGCTCGTGCGCCTGATGCACCCGCTTCAGCCGAAAAGACCGTGAATCGTCTGTCGGTCTGCACTGACAGCACGACAGGGCGCGTTCGCAGCAGCCCTTCCTGCGGGGCGTGAGACACTGCTGGCACGAGTTTCCTCACGGGTGCCGGCATGATGCCCGCGCTCCACCGGCGCTATTACCCGCACTTCAACAGAGCTGTCATCCGCCGCCAGCCTCGCCACCGCGCGCTGCAGCACCGCCACAGGCTTCACCCTTGTCTTTCCTGCTCCAACCCCCCACAGCCCGCCCGGCTGACCCAACCCTGCCGCTGCTGG
>CALSAU010000096.1:0-7068 GCA_943372985.1 Polaromonas sp. YR568
AGTACCTGCACGATGAGCTTGATCTGCTGCGCGAGGCGGCCAATGCCGCGCAGCTGCGGCGCAACATGCAGGACCTCAATCTGGTGATGATTCCCGAGATGGTCTGGGACTTCTGCATGCCCGACGTCATGGTGATGGAGCGCATGAAGGGCGTGCCCATCAGCCACACGCAGCGCCTGCGCGATGCAGGCGTGGACATGAAGAAGCTGGCGCGCGATGGCGTGACGATCTTTTTCACACAGGTATTTCGCGACGGGTTTTTCCACGCCGACATGCACCCGGGCAATATCCAGGTCAGTCTCGCGCCTGCCACCTTCGGGCGCTACATCTCGCTGGACTTCGGCATTGTGGGCACGCTCACCGAGGTGGACAAGGAGTACCTGGCGCAGAACTTCAGCGCCTTTTTCCGGCGCGACTACAAGCGTGTGGCCGAGCTGCACCTGGAGTCGGGCTGGGTGCCGGCCACCACACGGGTCGACGAGCTGGAAGCCGCCATTCGCGCCTGCTGTGAGCCTTACTTTGACCGGCCACTGAAGGAAATCTCTTTGGGTCTGGTGCTGATGCGGCTGTTCCAGACCTCGCGGCGCTTCCACGTGGAGATCCAGCCGCAACTGGTGCTGCTGCAGAAAACCCTGCTCAACATCGAAGGGCTTGGCCGTGACCTGGACCCGGACCTCGACCTGTGGAGCACGGCCAAGCCGTTTCTGGAGCGCTGGATGCTGGAGCAGGTCGGGCCCGAGAAGCTGCTGGCCCAGCTCAAGGCCGAGGCACCGACCTACGCCAAGCTGCTGCCGGGATTGCCGCGGTTGATCACCCAGTACCTCAAGGCCCCGCCCGGGGTGTCGCGGCAGGAACTCGACGCCCTGCTGGCCGAACAGCGGCGCACCAACCGGCTGCTGCAGGCGCTGATCTATGGCGGGCTGGGTTTTGCGCTGGGCCTGATGGTGATGCAGTTCATCCTGCGGATTCGTCTGTTCTGAGTCTGGGCTGGAGGGCAGCTGCAAGGCAACTGAAGAGGTGCACAGCGCCTATAATTGAGGGTTTTGCATCTGGCAGGCTTTTTCTGCCAGTTTCCGCCGGAGACCTGTCCGGAAACTCGCCAAAACTCGCCAAAAACCCTTCAGCACTATGCCAATCTACGCTTACAAATGCGGGTCCTGTGGGCATGCCAAGGACGTTTTGCAGAAAATCTCGGATGCGCCCCTGACTGACTGTCCGCAATGCGGGGCGTCCACATTCAGCAAGCAAGTCACTGCTGCCGGCTTCCAGCTCAAAGGCTCCGGCTGGTACGTGACGGATTTTCGCGGCGGCAACACGGCGGCTGTGCCACCGGCCAATCCGGTGGAAAGCCCGGCTGGCGGCGACAGCAAAGCCGATTCCAGTGCACCCGCGGCCACGCCTGCGGCAGCCACTTCCGCTGCGGCAGCGCCCGCACCAGCCGCCCCGGCTGCCACCTCCACGGCATCCACAACCAGCAGCACGTCGACTGCCAAACCATCGTGATGAGCGCTGTCCGAAGGTGGTTGCTCGCGGGTCTGCTGGTGCTGGTGCCACTGGCCATCACCCTGTGGGTGCTTGACTGGATTGTCGGAACCCTCGACCAGACCCTGCTGATCCTGCCCAGCCACTGGCACCCGGACAAGCTGATCGGCTTTCACCTGCCCGGCTTTGGGGTGCTGCTGACGCTGCTCATCGTGCTGGTCATGGGCGCGATCACGAGCAATTTCTTCGGCAAGAAGCTGGTCAGCTGGGGCAACTCATTCCTGAGCCGCATTCCCATCGTGCGCTCCATTTATTCGAGCGTGAAGCAGGTGTCCGACACGCTGTTCTCCGAGAACGGCAATGCCTTCCGCAAGGCATTGCTGGTGCAGTGGCCACGTGAAGGCGTCTGGACCATCGGGTTCCAGACCGGGCAGCCCGGCGGCGATGTGGCCAACCACCTGCAGGGCGACTATCTCAGCGTGTATGTGCCTACCACGCCCAATCCCACTGGTGGCTACTTTGTCATGCTCAGGCGCAGCGATTGCATCGAGCTGCACATGAGCGTGGACGAGGCGCTCACCTATGTCATCTCCATGGGGGTGGTTGTGCCCAAGCAGACCGTCCGTCCGCCGCTTCCTCCCGTCTGATTCCGTCTGAACCACGGCATAGCGCCGCAATATTTGCAACACCGCGCCCCAGGCGCTGAAAGTCCGAGATTTTTATGGCCATCGCTGATACCCAAGTTGCTCCCATGCGTTCCAGTTACTGTGGTCTGGTGACCGAAGGCCAGCTGGGCCAGACCGTGAGCCTGTGCGGCTGGGTGAACCGCCGCCGTGACCACGGTGGCGTGATCTTCATCGACCTGCGCGACCGCGAAGGCTATGTGCAGGTCGTCTGCGACCCGGACCGCGCCGAGATGTTCAAGACCGCCGAAGGCGTGCGCAATGAATTTTGCGTACAGGTCAAAGGCGTGGTGCGGGCCCGCCCGGAAGGTACCACCAACGACAACCTGAAAAGCGGCAAGGTCGAGGTGCTGTGCCACGAGCTGATCGTGCTCAACCCCAGCGTCACACCGCCGTTCCAGCTGGACGACGACAACCTGTCCGAGACGACGCGCCTCACGCACCGCGTGCTGGACCTGCGCCGCCCGTACATGCAGAACAACCTGATGCTGCGTTACCGCGTGGCGATGGAGACCCGCAAGTTCCTTGACGCCAACGGTTTCATCGACATCGAAACCCCGATGCTGACCAAGAGTACGCCCGAAGGTGCGCGCGACTACCTGGTGCCCAGCCGTGTCAATGAAGGTATGTTCTTCGCGTTGCCGCAGAGCCCGCAGTTGTTCAAGCAGCTGCTGATGGTCTCCGGCTTTGACCGCTACTACCAGATCACCAAGTGCTTTCGCGACGAAGACCTGCGCGCGGATCGCCAGCCCGAGTTCACCCAGATCGATATCGAAACCTCGTTCATGGGCGAACAGGAAATCCGCGACCTGTTCCAGGGAATGATCAGCAACATCTTCAAGACCGTGCTGAACACCGATCTGGGCGAGTTTCCGGTCATGGCCTATTCCGAAGCGATGCACCGCTACGGTTCCGACAAGCCCGACCTGCGCGTGAACCTGGAGTTCACCGAACTCACCGATGTGATGGCCAGCGTGGACTTCAAGGTTTTCAGCACCCCGGCCACCATGGCCGGCGGCCGGGTCGTGGCCTTGCGCGTGCCGGGTGGCTCCGAGATGAGCCGCGGCGAGATCGATGGTTACACCGAGTTCGTCAAGATCTACGGCGCCAAGGGTCTGGCCTGGATCAAGGTCAATGACGTTGCTCTGGGGCGTGATGGCCTGCAGAGCCCGATTGTGAAAAACCTGCACGACGCAGCGATTGCACAAATCCTGGAGCGCACCGGCGCGAAGAATGGCGACATTCTGTTCTTTGGTGCCGACAAGGCCAAGATCGTGAACGACAGCATCGGCGCGCTGCGCCTGAAGATCGGTCACAGCGAGTTCGGCAAGAAGACTGGTCTGGTGACCAAGGGCTGGAAACCACTGTGGGTGGTGGACTTCCCGATGTTCGAGTTCGACGATGAAGCCCAGCGCTGGAGCGCGGTGCACCATCCGTTCACGGCGCCCAAGGACGGCCATGAAGACTGGATGGACACCGACCCGGGTCGCTGCATCGCCAAGGCCTATGACATGGTGCTCAACGGCTGGGAGCTGGGCGGTGGCTCGGTGCGTATCCATCGCGCCGATGTGCAGAGCAAGGTGTTCAGTGCGCTGAAGATCGGCCCCGAAGAAGCGCAGCTGAAGTTCGGCTTCCTGCTCGACGCGCTGCAGTACGGCGCGCCACCGCACGGGGGTCTAGCCTTCGGTCTGGACCGCATCGTCACGATGATGACGGGCGCCGAATCGATCCGCGACGTGATTGCCTTCCCCAAGACCCAGCGCGCGCAAGACCTGCTCACGCACGCGCCGAGCCCGGTGGACGAGAAGCAGCTGCGCGAGCTGCACATCCGGCTGCGCAATCCCGTCGCGTGATGCTGGCGCGGGAATGTGGGGGCGATCTGCAGTGAAAGCCTTCAAGATTCCCGAGTCTGTGCTGGTGGTGATCCACACCCCGCTGCGCGAGGTGCTGCTGATTGAGCGCGCCGACCAGCCCGGCTTCTGGCAGAGCGTTACCGGTTCCCGCGACAGCCTCAGCGAGGCGCTGCATGACACCGCGCTGCGGGAAGTGCAGGAGGAAACCGGCATCAGCGCAAACCCCGGCGCGCTGGTGGACTGGGGCTTGTCGAACGTGTACGAGATCTATCCCGCCTGGCGTCACCGCTATGCGCCAGGCATCACCCACAACACCGAGCATGTGTTCGGGCTCTGCGTTGCGGCGGATGCTGCGGTGCGATTGAATCCCCGCGAGCACACTGCATGGCAGTGGCTGCCCTTTCAGCAGGCGGCTGACCGGTGTTTTTCACCTTCCAATGCCGAAGCGATCTTGCTGCTGCCGCGTTTCACTGATTGATGGTGGAAGTGCAGAACGGCATCGCGACTTTCTGCCGCCGGAATCCGGCCTTTCCCCGTTGGCGTCAGGGTGCGTCTGGGTTCCAATGCATGTTCAGCCAGTTGTTCAGCTGACGCCTTGAACTCCGACGCCCTTCATTTTCTGTAGCCCCTGATGTCTGCGCTTCACAAGTCTGATTCCCTTCGCCTGCTGCAGGGCGGGGAGGCGCTGTTTCCAGCATTGGTGGCGGCTTTTGATGGTGCTCAGAGCTGGATTCAGCTGGAGACTTACATCTTTGACTTTCATGGCGCGGGTGCCGAGGTGGCCGAGGCCCTGATACGCGCCGCGCAGCGCGGCGTCAGCGTTCAAGTCCTGGTCGATGGGGTAGGGACCGAGACCCTGCCTGACAAGTGGCTGGACAAGCTGCGGGGCGCAGGTGTGGAACTGCAGGTCTACTCGCCGCTGGGCTCGGGTCTGGTTGGCCTGCTGGTGCCGGAGCGCTGGCGCCGGCTGCACCGCAAGCTGTGCGTGGTTGATCTCACGACCCTGTTCTGCGGCGGTATCAATATCCTCGATGATTTTTACGACCCCAACCACGGTGAGCTGAGCGCGCCACGGTTTGATTTTGCGGTGGCCGTGACCGGTCCGCTGGCCACCCAGGCGGCTGATGCGATGGCGCTGCTGTGGTGGCGCGTGCAGGCCGGCTACAGCGCGCGGCAACGGCATCTGAGCGCGGCGTGGGAGAGCTTCAAGGCCGGTGGCTATGGCGGGCGCACCGCAGCAGAACTCAGACCGCTGTCCGTTCGCCAGAGCGCTGGCGCAGCCGGCACAAACGGGGCGGGGCCAGGTCCCAAGGCCGCACTGCTGTTGCGCGACAACCTGCTCAATCGCCGTGCCATCGAGCGGGCCTACCGCAAGGCCATCGGTCGTGCGCGCGATGAGATCATCATTGCCAACGCCTACTTCCTGCCGGGCGGCAAACTCCGGCGTGCGTTGATGGCGGCATCGCGCCGCGGCGTGAAGGTCACCTTGCTGCTGCAGGGCAAGTACGAGTACTTCATGCAGTACCACGCGGTACGACCTGTCTATGGCGCGCTGCTGTCGGCGGGCATTGCCATCCACGAGTACGAGGCCAGCTTCCTGCATGCCAAGGTGGCCGTGATTGACGGGCATTGGGCGACGGTCGGGTCTTCCAACCTCGACCCGCTCAGCCTGCTGCTGGCCCGCGAGGCCAATGTGGTGATCGAGGACAAGGTGTTCGCTGCCGACCTGCGCGCGCGCCTGTGCCAGGCCATGGACACACAGGGGCGGTTCATCGACCCTGCCATCTACAGCGACCGGCCGTTGGGTCAGCGTGTGCGGGGCTGGATGGCCTATGCCCTGATGCGGCTGGCCCTGATGCTCACAGGGCAGCGTTACTGAGCCGTGTGCGGGCTGGGCAGGCACTTTTTCACGATTTTTGAGGCTCCTGAATTGATAGCTGCGAGCGACCATCCTGCAAGGGTTTGATTCCAAAACCCCTGTCATGATGATTGGAGGCCTGGACTGTTAATATCTGACATGCTTATGAAATCAACTACGCCCCTGCCAGATGTGACCGACGAAGGAACGCCGGTGTCGGTCAAGATCCGCGAGCGCCTGAAGCAGTCGCGCAAGCGTTTCAATGCGAACGACAACATCTCCAGGTTCATCGAACCAGGCGAGCTTGAAAAGCTGCTTGATGAGGTCGAGATCAAGATGCAGGGCGTGCTCGACAGTCTGGTGATCGACACCGAGACCGACCACAACACCCAGAACACCGCCCGTCGCGTGGCCAAGATGTACCTGAACGAGGTGTTTAAGGGGCGTTACCTTCCAGCGCCCACCATCACTGAATTCCCCAACGCCGAACATCTCAACGAACTGATGATCGTCGGCCCCATCACCGTGCGCAGCGCCTGCTCGCACCACTTCTGCCCGGTGATCGGCAAGATATGGATTGGCGTGCTGCCGAACGAACACACGAATGTGATTGGCCTGTCCAAGTACGCGCGTCTGGCCGAGTGGGTGATGGGTCGCCCGCAGATCCAGGAAGAGGCCGTGGTGCAGCTCGCCGACCTGATCATGGAAAAAACCCAGCCCGATGGCCTGGCCATCGTGATGGAAGCCAGCCACTACTGCATGTCATGGCGCGGCGTGAAGGACATGGACAGCAAGATGATCAACTCCGTCATGCGCGGCGTGTTCCTGAAGGACTCGACCCTGCGCCGCGAATTCCTCGCACTGATTCCCCAAAAAGGTTAACCATGTTGGTCCGTTTACTCTACGCAAGCCGCGCGGTCGATACCACTCCGGAGGCCATTGAAGGCATCCTGTCGCAGTCCCGCCAGCACAACCCTTCGTCCGGCATCACGGGCATCCTGTGTTACGGCGGCGGCATTTTCCTGCAGGCGATTGAAGGCGGCCGCATGGCCGTCAGCACGCTGTTCGGACACATCCAGAAAGACGCCCGCCACAAGGATGTGGTGCTGCTGCACTTCGAGGAAATTTCCGAGCGCCGCTTCAGTGGTTGGACCATGGGCCAGGTCAACCTGTCCAAGCTCAACCACTCCAT